>DATISV010000432.1:0-4746 GCA_035468505.1 Luteolibacter sp.
CGCGGAAAAGGTCGTCCCGGTCATGAATGACGACGAAGTCCGCGCGCTCATCCTCGATCATTACCGCGGCGAATCCCAGACGCTGACCACCGGCACCGAAGCGAATTTCCTCAAGTTCAAGGAACTCATCGGCGATCGAACGGAAAAGGAGCAGGCGCGCTGGAACGAAATCAAGACCACCTTCCGCCGCAACACCACCGCCCGCGGCACCGGCGGCGAGGACGATCCCGTTGGCCGCGTGGTTGGCCAGCTCAGTGCGTTCCAGGACGGACTCGAAGGCATCCGCGGCGCGCTCACCCAGCAATTGGGAAAACCGGCCGCCGCGCCGCCGCAACTCAACATCGATCTCGCGCCGGTGGCCGCCGCGATTTCCTCGCTCGAACACGCGTTTTCGAAACAGTCGGCCGAACCCGCGCTCGCCGCCAGCCTCGGCCAGGGCATCGACGCCCTGCGCGCCGATCTCACCCGCGCCCTCACCGCGGTGCACAGCGGCACTATGGCGGATTCGCTCAAGAGCATCATGCACGAGCTGGAAATGGTCCACAGCACGCTGGCCACCGTCAAGGACATGGCCGCCCGCCAGCGCGACCACCTCCAAGCCTCGCGCGAATTGTTAGGCGAGCGCGCCAAACAGGGAGCGGTCGAAGTCGAGGTCACCCAGGACCTGTTGGAAAACCAGGCCGCCTTCCTCGAAAAATTCCAAAGCGCCATCGCCGAAGCCCAGCGCCAGCGCGAAGCGGCCCGCAGCCCCACCAAACCCGCCGTTCCGGATTCCAACCAAAACCCGCCCGCACCATGAAACGCCTTGTTCGAAAAGTGCAATCGCTCGGCGACCAGGCCGCCCGCCTGTCGACCGCCGCCAGCCAGCTTCCCGGCCGTGTCGCCGAGATCCGCCAGTCCGTGGCCGCCACCGCCGGCGAGCTCCGCAACCTGAAATCCGACATCCAGTTCAACGTCGCCGAACTGCAAATGACTTCGGAGGACCAGTTGGCCGACGCCTTGATGGAGATCAACACCCACACCCGTGTGCTCGAGGACGCCGGCTTCGAACTCGAAGGCGTGGACCTCGAACTCAGCCCCTCCCAGCGCATCGTCGTCCACCTGCGGCGCATAGGCGATGCCGACGAAGACGAGTTCCGGGAGCTCATCCGCGACAACCAGAACCTCACCACCATCCGCGCCATCCTCGCCTCGCTGCTCAAGGCCAACAAAATGGCCGCCACCGTCGAGATCGGCGGCCTGGATTACCACCGCGTCCTCATCGGCATTGGAGCGAATCCCGGCATCCGCCTGTGCTGGCGGCCGTTGGAATCCGAACCGATCTCTCCACCGCCACTGTCTGCCGCCGCTCCGGTCATCGCCCCCGCCGCGTCCTCCCTCTTCGGCGGCGGCGAATCGTTTTTCTCCACCGCCAGCACCCCGCCGGCCGTGATCGCCACGCCCGAGCCGGTAAAGCCAACCACCACCGAATCCGCATCCCAGCCACCACCGCTGCCCGCTGCCACGCCGCAACAACCACCGCCCCTCCCCCCATCCGGCGATCCCCTCGCCCGCTTCAAGGTCATGCCGAGCCTGGGCAGGAGAAGTTGAACAGGCGGCGCTCCAGTCGCCGGCAGTGCAAGCCAACCCTCATTTCACGGCGAAGCAATGCCATGAGACGGTCTTCTCCGGATCTTCGTTTTTTCCAGCTCACCGCGGCGTGATTCTCAGGCGCATGAAGGCGGGAGTGGAGGAATCCATCGGCGCGACCATCCGTTCGATCACATTTTCCGTCACTTCATCGCGAGGTGAGACTTCCTGCGTGACGGTGAACGCGGTGCCGGAATGCCAGGTGACGAGGTCGTCGGAGACTTCCACGACGATGTCGGCGGCGGTATAACCGATCCTGCGGATGTAACTCAGCGCGAAGTGGCGGCCTGCCGGCTCGGTCACGTCCAGCCACTCGCCGTGCGGCCAATGGGTGCTGGCGGCGTCGGTGGGGTTCGATCCAAGCACGGTTTCCGTCAGATTGTCGAGGCCGTCGCCATCTTCGTCGTGCATGGCGTCGGCGGCGTCGAACGGGTTCATCGCATACAGCTGTTCGATGCTGTTGGTCATGCCGTCGTCGTCGTCGTCCCCGCCCGGATCGATCACCCAGCTTGCCTCCTCCATCAGTTCCGGCGGGCATTTGCCATTGTCGTTCCAGAGATTGTACATCTGCAACACCTTGGGATGGGTGTTGTTCTGGCTGAGCATGAACTCGATGAACTCCTTGCTGGTGCTCTGATAGAACAGCCGCACCTCGACACGAGTCGTCGCAGCCGGAATCGTGTATCCGGTTTCATCCCAATACTGGCCGTCGTCATAACCGTGGCCCACCGGCGCGCCGCCGAACGATTCGAAGGCGGCATTGGTGAAGCCGCGCGGAGGAATCCGGTTGTCGGAAACCACCATGTTGTTGAGCACGAAGTGGAACGACTTGCCGGCGGGAACGCCCGCCACCGCGGCGACATCATTGCTGATGCCGGGCTGCACCTCGTAGATTTTCACTTCCGGATCCAACTGCTTGTCATGGGCGAGTTCGCCCGTGGCGGCATTGTAGGCACCGGACTCGTGGATGAGTTCGTTTCCGGCATTGAAGAACTTCGCGTTGAGCCAGATGCGGCGGCCTTCCGGATAGCCGGTCGGCAGCTTGTGGCCGGTTTGATTGGTGACCTTGGCCTTGAGGCTTCCATGTTCCACCTCCACTTCCAGATCGGCGGCGTTCTGCAGCATGTATCGCGCACGGGTGATACCGGCGGTGATCGCCGCCTGGTTCACTTTGGTCGGATACAGGTCGGCGATGATCTGTGGCGTCCAGGTGCTGCCGCCGGTCATGTCGTGGAGCGGCATGTCGTCGCGCACCGGCGCACCCGTGACATTGCAGGCGGCGGATTGCACGTCGCGCATGTGGCAGTCCTGGCAGGTGGAAACGATCCCATCCGCCTTGTTGCCGGCGAACACCTCCGATTCGACGCCGGTGCTTGCATACTCGCTGTGGAGCCACTCGCTGTAGGTGCGCTCGACGGGCGCGGCCACGGCGGGATCCACCTGTTCTTCCCTCAGGTCGAAGGAGTTCGGCTGATAGGCGCCGAATTCGTCGCGTGAGAACGCCGGATTGCTCACGTCGTGACAGGTGCCGCAGAAGGCGGCGCTCTTGTGGAACGGCGAACCGCGGAACATGTGCGGGGCCTCCGAATCCTCACGCGGCCCGCGAATGATGCCGTCCGGATCCAGCACGAACATGCCATTGCCATAGTGGGTGCCCGGGAAACTCAAGTCCGCCAGCACCTGCTCGTCGCGCGCCGGACTGAGTCCTTCAATGTAGTTGGGATCCACCATGCGGTGACACAGGTCGCAGGAAACGCCGACCATGTCGCGCTCCAGCATGGCGCTGCCGTCGGTGGGCACCGAGCGCCCCTGCATCCAGCCGCCGGAGATGTGGCAGCGGAGGCAGAGATCGCCGGAATCCGGCGCGTCCTGGTTGGCGATCACCATGTTGGCCTCGAACAGCGGGTCGCGCGAGGCCAGCGCCATCATGCTGCCCTGCCAGTTGGCATACGGTTCGGTGTCGGGATTGAATCCGCCGTGGCATTGCGCGCATTCCGATGGAGGGGAAGGTTCAGAGCCCGCTTCAAACGGCTGGCTTCCCGGCATGTCGAAGTCCCGCAGGGTGGTGGGCACGCCGTCACTTGGTGGCGACACAATGTCGAATGCCGAGTCGTTGGTGTCGCTGTTGGTATTGACCGCGCCGTCCACTGCCACAATGCGGATGAAGGCTTCGCCGGTGGGGCGGTTGGCCGGTACCCATTGATACGATCCGGTGTTTTCCAAACCATAGATCACGGGTGTGTAGGTCACTCCACCATCGATCGAGTGATAGATATGGATTGCGACTATGCCGCTCGGATCGCTGGCGGTCCAGGTGACTTCATAAGGTTGGTTGCCCACCAACTCTTCGCCGCCGTTGGGAGCAAGCACAGTGATCTCCGGGGGTGTGTTGTCCACGGTGGTGCTCGGCGTCAAATGGCCGGTAATCTCCGAGGTGACCATGTTGGAGACCAGGTTGACATTGCCACTGGTCAGACCGGGAAATGTCGGTGTGTTGCTGTAGCTGGTGGAGGTGATTTCGGTACTGCTGTTGAAGCCGTCGCCATCGGAATCCAGGTTGGCCACACCGTTGATGGCGGCGATGCGTCCGCTTTCCTGGTTGAGGTTTCCGTAGTTGCCGATGGCATTGCCATAGGGATTTTTTGTGCCGCCGCCATTGGCGTTGTAGTGGCAGACCGCACAGTGGCCCGGCTTGGACGGCGTGCTGTCGAGCACCGACCCCACCGCATCCGGATAGACACTGAAAAAGGAGTTGCGGATCGTGTTGCGCGCCGCCGCCTGATCAATGGCCGCAACCGCAGCAACGCCAACCACCGCGAATTTCGCAACCAAACGGACATGCATTCCACATCTGACAAAACTCGTTGTTTTCATGAGATCACCCGGGCGGGTGGTGGTTGGGTTTTACGGGTTCCGGGGAGAACCCTCCCGTCCGGGAGTTTGTCATATCCTGTGTCGGCCTGTGGTCTTGGCTCAAGACTTTAGCCTGCGCATGATGCGATATTGACTGCGCATATTTTGCTTCCAAACCGGTTTACCCCCGACCCGATGTGGCGGAATGCCACTTCTTGCCCGGGGAGTCGGCATGGGTTATGTTCGCCGTCCGGTGGACCGAGT
>DATISV010000433.1:0-1911 GCA_035468505.1 Luteolibacter sp.
GTCCGGCATCCGCACGGGGAACAGGATGCCGTGTTTCTTGATGTTGCCGATGCGGGTGCCGCTGTTGAAGACGCAGATTTCGCGCCGGGTGGGCCGCAGCACGACGGTCGAGGCGCTCAGGATCTTCCATTCATTCCGCTCGGGATGATAAAACTCATACATGATGGGCACGTTGGCCGGCTTGGCCAGGGCTGGCGATTCAAAGATGTTCGTCTGTCCCGGTGCGACGGCAACCGTCGTTTTGCCAAGCCTGACGCGGATCTGCGTGGTACTCAGGTTGATGTAAAGCCGGTCGCCGCCCTTGAAATCCGCCAGATCCTGAACCTTGGAGCGGAATAACAGATCGCCCTCGGGTTTTGCGATGGGAGCCAGAATGACCAGCGCCTCGCGGACTCCATTGGGAATCTTCGCCTCCGCGAGGACCTGATATTCCGGTTTATCCGGGCTCCCTGCATCCGCCGCTTCACGCACGATGCGCAGGATGCCGTCGGCCGGGATGTCCACCGGGGCGCTCGCCATGAACTTGGGCAGTTCGAGTTCGGTGAGTTGGTTTCCACCCATCACCTTGACGGGGTTTTCGAGTCCTTCCGGAATGTCGATGCAGGCGAACCAGGCGGAGCGACCGCCACCCGCGCGCCGGTCACCGCCGGATCCGGACTGTGCCGCGAGCGGCAGGATTCCGGACAACAACAAGGCCATATAACAATAAACTTTTCTCATGATGAACGGCTTGGAGGAAACAGGGGATGTCAGATCTCGGAGCCGCTCAACCAGCGGAAACTCTCGATTTGGAACTTTCTGCCAAAACGGCGGTTGGCGGGCGTGAGCGCGGTGTCGTCGATATCGGTGAATTCGCCACCGGCAGTGATTTCGCGCGCGGGCACTTCCGCGCCGTTGTCGGCATCGCAATACTCGGGAGTGCGCTGAACGACCGCCTCGCACCATGCCCGCGCCACAATCCTGTCGTTTGCGTCGCGTGAATCCCCGTAGGCCCGGATGCGGAAGGTGTCGTCACGGACCGAAAGCGTGTTGGCGATCGGCTTGAGCAGGTCGGACTGGATGATATATCCGGGAATGCCGGCGAAGCGCGAGCCCACCGCGGCCTCGGGAGTGGAGTATGCATTATCTTCGAGATCTTCTTTCTCCAACCTGAAGTCACGCTGGCTTTTGAAATCGTAGTTGATGGAGCCGGCCTCGGGGGCATCGAGGAAATCATCGTAATCGATCGCAGACTGCAACGCGCCCATGGTGCCCAGATCGTCGTCGGACAGGCGGCGGTTGATGAATTCCGAGAAGTTGAGGAACGGCCCGCGGCGCTTCACCTGTTTCACGCATTCCTCGGCGAGCTTGCGCAATTGGTCGTCATCCAGAAAACGCACGCCGGACCACGCCTGCATCCCGTCGTCGCGGGTGACGCCGAATTCGGGATCGATCCCTTCCTGGTCGGTGGTGGCGGTGTTGAAGCGGGAAAGGGCGATTCTTTTTCCAGACGGAATCGCCACCGGCCTGAGCGCGCCGTTGGAGTCGCGATAGACGACACGCCGCTCGCGGATGCCGGCGAAGAGCGCGTGCCAGGCCTCCACCGAGGTGCTGTTCACATTGAACATGCCCTCCACCATCAGGTGGGCGGCCGCCTTGAGGTAGCCTTGCTCGGCTTCCAGATCGGTCTTCACGGCATTCGCCGTGCGGCCACCCAGATGGGGCATGTAGCGCGCGTTGGCCAACTCCTCGCCATCGACGAGCTTTTGCAAATTCTCGGACAGACTCGCGCTCGCGGACGCCCCGGGGCGTGTCTGGTCCGCCAGCGAGGAAACGAAGTAGTCGTCCCACAGCGCGTCGTTGAGCAGCAGGACGTGATCCCAGTAATCGCAGTAGGCCTTGGTGTCGGTCGCGGAATATCCGGCACTGGTA
>DATISV010000434.1:0-3006 GCA_035468505.1 Luteolibacter sp.
CTGACCGCCCGCGCCCGGCTCAAGGCGGGCGGTTTCTCGGCCTACGGCGGTGCCACGGCGATGGGATTGCTCACGCCGCTGCTGCCGTGCGGGCCGCTGTATCTGGTCTTCGGCGCGGCGCTGCTGGCGGGCTCGGCGGCGAAGGGTGCGGAGTTCACCCTGGCCTTCGGCTTGGGCACCGTGCCGCTGCTGTGGCTGGCGCAGCATTCGTTCCACCGCATCCGCGCGAGACTCACGCCGCGCGCCATGAGTCGGCTGCGCCGCGGACTGGCCTTTGCCACCGCGCTGATGCTCATGTGGCGGCTCCACGGCACCATCCCGGCGCAATACTTCGGCGGGAAAACCGCGGAAAAGGAAGAACTGCCGTCCTGCTGCCATTGATGCCGGTTGCGAGGTTGACGGATCACGCATCGCTGCTTTGGTGATCGGATGACCCGTTTGCTATTGCTCGGCTTGCTGGCCGCCGTTTCCGCCCGCGCGGAACTGGTGGAAAACACCGTGACCTATCAACAAGGAGATGCCACGCTCGAAGGTTTCCATGTGTATGATGACTCGAAATCCGGACCACGTCCCGCGGTGTTGGTCATCCATCAGTGGACCGGATTGTCCGATTACGAAAAACGCCGCAGCCGCCAGCTCGCCGAAATGGGATACAATGTGTTCGCCGCGGACATTTATGGCAAAGGCGTGCGTCCGCAGCCGCCGGAATCCGGCAAGGAGGCCGGGAAATACAAGACCGATCGCAAACTGTTCCGGGCGCGCCTGATGGCGGCGTTGGAGGTGCTCAAGGCCGACGACCGCACCGATCCCGCGCGTGTGGCGGCGATCGGCTACTGCTTCGGCGGCACCGGCGTGCTCGAAATGGCGCGTGCCGGAGTGGACATCTCGGGCGTGGTTTCCTTCCACGGCGGTCTCGGCGCGGCCGATGGCATGGCCGCACCCGAAGGCGGAGTCAAAGCGAAAGTGCTGGTTCTGCACGGTGCGGTGGACCCATATGTTCCACGCGAGGAAGTGGCCGCCTTCGAGGACGAAATGACCGCCGCGGGCGCCGACTGGCAGCTCGTTTCCTACGGCGGCGCGGTGCACAGCTTCACCCACAGGGAAGCGGGCGACGATCCATCCAAAGGCGCGGCCTACGATGAAAAAGCCGACCGCCGTTCATGGCAGGCGATGAAAACGTTCTTCGCCGAAATATTCGCGGAGTGACTCTTCCGCTGGATTTCACGTCCTTCACAATTTCCTGCTGGGAATTTCCTCAAGCGGCATTCCCTACAGGCGGATCGCATCATTCAGGAATGACTCCGGTCATGGGCCGCCGGAATCCTCAGGAATCCAGCAGAAACCCGATCTTCACGGTGACCTGCCAGTGGGCGATTTTTTGTTCGTCGATCTGGCCCCGGGTTTCCACGACTTCAAACCAGCGCATGTTGCGCACGCTCCCGGCGGCGCGGGCCAGCGCGTTCTCGATGGCTTCCTGGATGGAATTCGGTGAAGACCCGACGATCTCGATTTTCTTGTAGATATGACTCATCATTATTGGGGGTTCAGGTTTTTCAAATGCGTCTGACGATACATCTTCCCGAGGAAAAGGCGACACAAAGAGTGGGGCGTCGTTCGCTTACGGCACAGCAATCATGGCGGCACCGGCCCGATGGTTCCGCCATCGACGAGCCGGGCACGCGTCAGGAACTGCTTCCGGTCCGCCACACCCCGGGCCGTGTTGCTCGCCCAGCGGATGATCTGGCGCACGACAGGCCCCGCATCCCAACTCAAATGCGTGACCTGCGGACGATACCACGCGAAGACCGGGTCGGGGTCGCAGACGGCCAACGAGACGTGATCGGGTGCCAGTATCCCCCGGCGCGCCAGATGTTGCTGAGCCACTTGGAAAAGGAACGCTTCATCGATAACCAGCGCGGTCGGCGGAGTTAATTCGAACAACGAGTCCAAACATCCGAGGAAACCCTCCGGCGTGCCGTTCCAGGCAGGCAGGTGATAGTTTCCCGTGGGAATACCGTGCGCCGCCAGTTCCTCAAGGAAGGCTCGTTCGCCCGCTCCCGGTTCCGGCAGACGGCGGTCCTCGCGGGCCATGAGCACGATCCGCCGATGTCCCAGCGCGACGAGCCGCCGCACCAGTTCCTTCGTCGCAGGAACCTTGTCCGCGCCCGCTCCTCCGATCGGCAGGGCCCGACGCCGACCGAACAGCGCGAAGGTTGGCTTCGGGAGGGTCGCGAACCACTCAAGAACCGACTTCGGCCCCGCGACGACAATCCACCCGTCCGCCGGCGTCGCTTCGATCAGGCGGGCCACCCTCCCGACGTCCATCCGCAGGTCGGACAACGTCCTCTTGGCGAACTCAACCTCATGTCCCGCCTCCACGAGGCGGTGCCGCAGGTCCACCAGATAGTCGCGCTGCAGGTCGGAGCTTTCATAAAGCAGAATCTGGATCCGGAATCCCCGGGGCTTGTTTCCTTCCGAGCCTTCCTCAATGCGCCGCCTGCGCCGCCCGCCTCCAGACGCGAGCGCACCTTCGGCCTCCAGGATTTCCAACCCGCGCTGGATGCTCCACGGGCTCACTCCCAGTTCCGCCGCCAACCGGTCCCTTCCCGGCATGCGCCCGCTCCAGCGGCCTAGCAGGAGACCCTCCCGCAGATGCGCCGCAACCTGCTCCGAAACCGATGATGGAGTCCAATCCGGCACCGGAAAAACATGATGGAAACCATACCAGATGTCAACGCAACGATCCCTTGTGGCCGAAACGGTGGCGGGTAGCTTGCCCGGTATATCTGAACCGGCTTGTCAGCCACATTCCCTCCTACATCCATGAAACCACGTCCCTACTTTTCCGATTTCCGCAATTCCTCGAAATGGTTCCCGGCGATGGCGGTCTGCCTCGCCGCCACTCTCGCCACCGCTCCCGCCGCGACCCTCTACTGGGACGGCACCGACACGGGTCCCGACGCGGATGGCGGTGCCGGGACATGGATTGACGACGGTGGCACCACC
>DATISV010000435.1:0-4951 GCA_035468505.1 Luteolibacter sp.
GCTTTGTGGCGATGATTTCGGCGAGTTTGTCGGACATCTGCTGCGCCGCAGGCAAACCGGACGCGGCGGCCTTGGCCATGGGAAAATTCGGAAATTTTCGCTTGCCGGGCATCCGGCCCGGTGTAGAAAGCGCCCACGCAATTTCCTGCGACGCGGGCGTAGCTCAGTGGTAGAGCGCCACCTTGCCAAGGTGGATGTCGTGAGTTCGAATCTCATCGCCCGCTCCATTTTTTCCGACGTCATGTTCGTCTGGTCCAAACTCTCCGCAGCCCAGTGGGCCGATGCCTGGGAGGAACGCTTCGCCGGCAATCCGAATCTCGTCATCGAGTATCTCAAAGGCGGCAAATCGCTGCGCCTGCAAGTGTTCTGCGAGAACGAAAAAGAAGCCGCCGAAATCAAGAAGCGTTTCGGTGGCGGCATCCGCAAAACGAGCGTCGCGGAGTGGAACAAGCCCGCCGTGCTGCCCAAGCCGGTGAAAGTGCGCGATGCCTTCCTGCTTACCTCCGAGACCCGCCCGCGCGAACTCGCCGCGCTGCGCAACACGAATCCCGGCCGCGAAATCATTTCGATCCCCGCCGAAATGGCCTTCGGCACCGGCGATCATGCCACCACCTCCACCTGCCTGCGCATGCTGGTGGATGTGGCACGGAGTGCGGACTTCAGTCCGCCAGGATCCACCCCAAAATGGTCCGTCGCCGACCTCGGCACCGGCACCGGCGTGCTCGCCATCGCCGCCCGCAAGCTCGGCGCGTCCGATGTTTTCGCCTGCGATTTCGATCCCTTCGCCGTCGCCGCCGCCAAGCGCAATGCCGCGCGCAACGGCACGCCCGACATCCGCATCGAAGAACAGGACGTCCTGAAATGGAAACCGCGCCGCAAAGGCTACGACCTCGTGCTCGCCAATCTCTTCTCCACCATCCTGATCCAGGCTTGGCCGGTCATCGCCAAAAGCCTCGCGCCCGGCGGCCATGTCATCGTTTCCGGCATCCTCCACACTCAGGCATGGGACGTTTTCACCACCGCCGCCGGCCACGGACTCGGGTTTTCAAAAGTGGTCCGCAAAGGCAAATGGATCACCGCCCGCGGCGGCCACATGGCCGACCTGATCGCCGCCGGTGAAGCCATCGGTGCTTGATCCAAGCACCCGCCGCCATTAGCCCTGCGGCCCGCCGATGTCCGCCACTTCCCACGCCACCGCCTCGCCCGCGCTCCGCCGCGAGGTGGATCGCCGCCGTTCGTTCGCCATCATTTCGCACCCGGACGCCGGCAAAACCACGCTCACCGAGAAATTTCTCCTTTACGGCGGAGCGATCCAGCTCGCCGGCAGCGTCACCGCCCGCAAGAGCCAGCGCGCCACCACTTCCGACTGGATGGAGCTGGAAAAACAACGCGGCATCTCGGTTTCCTCCACCGTCCTGCAGTTCGAATACAAGGACTGCGTCGTCAACATTCTCGACACCCCGGGCCACAAGGACTTCTCCGAGGACACCTACCGCGTTCTAACCGCCGTGGACGCCGCCGTCATGGTGGTGGACGCCGGCAAGGGCATCGAAAGCCAGACCCGCAAGCTGTTCGAAGTCTGCCGCCGCCGCGGCGTGCCGATTTTCACCTTCATGAACAAGATGGACCGCCCCGCGCGGCCCACGCTCGATCTGTTGGACGAGCTGGAAAACGTGCTCGGCATCCATGCCTTTCCCGTCAACTGGCCGCTCGGCGACGGACCGCGCTTCAAGGGCGTTTACGACCGCGAGAACAAACAGGTGCATTTGTTCCAGCGCACCGTGCACGGCGCCTACCGCGCGCCGGTGAACGTCTCCGGCATCGAGGACGACGAAGTGCGCGCCGCGGTGGACGAGGACGTTTACCGCGAGGTCTGCGACGAACTGGAGTTGTTGGAGGGGGCCGGCGCGGACTTCGACGAAACCAAGGTGCTCTCGGGCGAACTCACGCCAGTGTTCTTCGGCAGCGCGGCCAACAACTTCGGCGTGCAGATGCTGTTAGACCGTTTCCTCGAACTCGCGCCCTCGCCGCTGCCGCGCGCCAGCGACGGCGCGACCATCGATCCCGCCTCGCCCGACTTCTCCGCCTTCGTCTTCAAGATCCAGGCGAACATGAATCCGAAGCACCGCGACCGCGTCGCCTTCGTGCGCATCGTTTCCGGGAACTTCGAGCGCGACATGAACGTCATCAACACCCGCTCCGGCGACAAAATGCGCCTCGGCAACTCGCAGCGCCTCTTCGCCCGCGAACGCGAAACGGTGGACGACGCCTACGCCGGCGACGTCGTCGGCTTGGTGGGAAATTACGACCTGCTCATCGGCGACACGCTTTCCAGCAAACCCGGCGTCGCGTTCCAGGAAATCCCGCGCTTCGCCCCCGAGTGCTTTTCCTGGCTCCACAACAAGAGCACCGCGAAATACAAACGCTTCCGCGACGGCCTCGAACAACTGCTCAAGGAAGGCGTCGCCAGCGAGTTCAAACTGCTCGACGCCGGGTCGATGCAGGTGCCGCTGTTAGGCGCCGTCGGCCCGCTTCAGTTCGAGGTGCTGCAATACCGCCTCGACGGCGAATACGGCGCGGAAACCCGCCTCGAACCCGCCGATTGGTCGCTCGCCCGCTGGCTCAAGCCGAAAACCGGCGACCCGCTCGCCCCCGACGCCCGCCCCTCGCTCTCGCTCGGCACCGCCCTCGCCCGCGACTCGAACGGCTGGCTCGTCGCCCTCCTCCCCAGCGAGTGGGCGCTCAAAACCTTTTCCGAAAAAAACGAAGACTGGATCATTTCCGACCAGCCCTTCCCGCCGCCCGTCGCGGGCACTTGATGACTTGCCATCCGCGGTTCCCCGCGCCAATGATCCGCCCGCAAGCGCACCGCGCAATCCTCAGGAGGGGTGGCAGAGTGGTCGATCGCGCCGGTCTTGAAAACCGGAGAGCCGCAAGGTTCCGTGGGTTCGAATCCCACCCCCTCCGCGCTTTCAACGGTTGCGCATGAAGTCGGCCACCTGGAAAAAGAACGCGTCCAGTTCCTCACGCACCTGCCCGGTCACTCCGGCCTCGTCCATCGCCGCCGCCATCAATTGCAACCAGCGGTCGCGCTCGGGCTCGCCGATGGCGAATGGCATATGCCGGCCCCGCAAACGCGGGTGACCACGGCGCAGTGTGTATTCCGGGTCACCCAGCAGGCGGAAACGCAGGAACAGGCGCAGCCGTTCCTCCGAGCCCTCCCAATCGTCGTCGGGATACATCGGCCCGATCAGGTCGTCCTCACGCACCCGGCGGTAGAATCCGGCCACCATCGCATCGAGGCCGGCAGCTCCGAGTTCCTCCGCCACGCGTTCTTCGAAACCTTCCACGCAGGTGCGGATAAAGCAGCCTCCATCGACGCACAAGCCCGATGCCAGGGTGATGTTCGCGGACGTGGCGCGAATGACGTGTTGAAGAATCCGGCGGATCTGCCAAGGGGTGGCGGTGCACGGGGCTGGCGGGCGACGGATGAATCATCCGCGGATGATCTTCGCGGTGTTGTGGGCGGTGTTTTTCATGCAGGGGATGACGCCCGGGCTGTGGCTGCCGGCGCTGACCAACATCCTTGGCGCGCGCGGTCTCGGCGGCTGGGTGCCGGCGGTGTTCATGGTGCCGCCGTTGTGTGCGCTGGTTTCGCCGCTGGTGTGGGGCGCGCTGGCGGACCAGCGGGTGGCGGCGGACCGGTTGTTCGCGTGGTCGGCGGTGATCGGGTCGTTCGCGCTGGCGGCGGCGTTCGCGACACTGGACGCGGGTTGGCATGTGGGGTGGTTCGTGGGCCTTTTGGGGTTGGCGTCGCTGTTCACCAGTCCTTCGTGGAGCGTGCTGGCCACGGTGTCGCTCACGCATTTGCCGGACGGCGAGCGGCAGTTTCCGCGGGTGCGGGTGGGTGCGACGCTGGGCTGGATCGCGGGCGGGCTGGTGACGAGCCTGGTATTGCTGGCGGACGCGAGCCCGGTGGCGGGATATGCGGCGGCGGCGGTGAGACTGGTTTGCGGGCTGGCGTCCTTCGCGCTGCCGCACACGCCACCTCTCGGCCGGCCGGCCACGGCGTGGTGGTCGAGGCTGGGGCTGGGGGCCTTCGGGCTGTTGCGGCATCGCGATCACTGTGTGTTCTTCGTGGTGACGGCGATGTTTTCGGTGCCGTTGACGGCGTTTTACATGTATGCGCCGGAGTTTCTGCTGGCGCTGGGCGATACCCGGCCGACGGCGACGATGACGGTGGCGCAGGTGACCGAGGTGGCGTGCATGTTTCTGGTGGGCTCGGTGATGACGCGCTTCCGGGTGAAGACAGTGCTGTCGTGGGCGCTGGGGCTGGCGGTGCTGCGGTATGCGATGAGCGCGATTTCCGGGGTGAACGGGGAAATCGGCTGGCACATCGCGGGCATCGCGCTGCATGGGGTGTGCTACACGTTTTATTTCATCACCGCGCAGGTGTTTCTGGACCGGCGGGTGGACCCCGGAATGCGGGCGCAGGCGCAGGGGCTGCTGGCGATGGTGGCCGGCGGGCTGGGGCCGCTGGCGGGCGCGTGGTTCTGCGGCTGGCTGCGCGGCGCGTGCGTGACCGAAGCAGGTACTGAATGGGAGATGTTCTGGGGAGTCCTCGCCGGGATGATCGTGCTGTGCTGGGCGGTTTTCGCCGGGTTATACCGCGGGCGAATCCGGGCGGATCCAGGAGCGCTGAGCCCCAGCTCGGCGTGCGAATGACTGGCGTATGGCACGCGCGCAAACCCCTTGGCCGACTTTCAAAGGCAGGACAGCATCACAGGAAGAACGTGCCGAGCTGGGGCTCGGCGCTCCCGGGGGGAAATCACGCCAGCTCGCAGGCAAGGCGGATGGCGGCGATCATGGACGAGGGATCGGCGAGGTTCTTGCCGGCGATGCCGTAGGCGGTGCCGTGGTCCGGACTGGTGCGGGGTTTCGGCAGGCCGAG
>DATISV010000436.1:0-2507 GCA_035468505.1 Luteolibacter sp.
CATCGAGTTGACGGATAACCCGTCCTCAGAAACGCCATTCGGCGCGCGGGTGCGATTCGATTTCGAATGGTCCACCAGGGAACCAGTCTGGGAATCCCCGGCTGGGAGGATTCACGGGATGCATGGAACGAGATCCTGCGGATCGGGAACGATCCGGATACGTATGTTATCTTCCGGATGGCGATCCCGGGCGCCACTCTGCTCCGGCCGCCGCAAAATGGAGCCGGTCTCGCCTTTGTCGGATTCGCCTTTTTTGTCGGATGGATACTGATTCTTGCCGACCGTTATCGAAACGAGGCAACCCATGTGTTGTGGAAAAAAGTCGCCCTGCCATTCATGCTCTTGTTCGGATTGCCCGGTGTGTTGCTGCTCTGCTTTTTTTCCGTTCCGGTCTGGTTGGAATCCATTCAAGCGCGCTCATGGAAGGAAACCCCGGCCACCGTGGTCTGGAGCCGGATCCGGCAAAGCACGAGCGGCGGCAAGAACCGCACCACCACACACCGCGCCGATGTCTGTTACGAATACCATGCGGCCGGAAGAACTTGGCGGCAGAACCGCATGTATCCGGGAAACGTCCGGTTCCATACCTCGGGCGGAGGCAGGGAAATGGTCGCCGCGCATCCGCCGGGAAAACCGATCCGCTGCTTCGTGGATCCCGCCAATCCCGAACGCTCGGTCCTGATCCCGGAACCGGGCGCGATGATGCTGCTCACGCTGTTTCCAGTGCCGTTCATCGCGGTGCCGGTGATCGTCCTGCGGGTGGCGAGGAAATCAAGACGCGGCGATTGCCCCTGACTACATCCCGCCGCCATCCAGTCTGTAATCCCTAACGGGATGAAGACCTGCTGTTTTCCCATCCGCCAATTCTTTAAGGCATTGCACTGAAATCCGCGTTTTCCACCTCCCCACCGCAGTCTCAATTGCTTGCCAGCGCCGCGCGGATGCGGAGAGTCGGGATGTGCCCAAGGAGGATGAATCGCGCTGGACGCTCGCGGAGTTGATCGACTTCGAAAGCGCGCTGGCGACGTGGGACGGGAAGGCCGGGCCCGATCGCGAGGGCGGCGGGCGGGCCGCGGTGATGCGGCGTTGGCTCGCGGCGTCCGAAGCGGAAGGGCCGGGCGCGCGCTGGCTCGGAGGACTCGGGGTGGCGACGTCATTGATGGCGCTGCTGGCGGCGGCGGGCGGGGCGGCGGCGGTCTGGGGTGCGCTCGATCGCGGAACCGCGGGCGTGAACGTGGTGTGGATGCTCGCGGCAACGCTCGTGCTGCCCTGGCTGCTGCTTCTGCTCGGTGTCGCCGGCTGGTTGTTGCGCGGAAGAGTGGCGGGCATTGGCGTGCTCGGCGGCATGGTCGAGCGCCTTTCGCTGCGGTTCCTCCACAGTGGTTTGCGCGACACGGTCGTGCGCGTCCGCCGCAGCGGCGAGCTGGTTCGGGTGCTGGCATGGCACCTCGCGACGCGGACACAATGGATCGCGGCGGCTTTTCACGCGGGGGCCTTGGCCGGGCTGTTGGCGATGGTGCTCTTCAAGCGCGTCGGGTTTTTCTGGGAAACGACCACCGAGACCGCGATGCGGGGGGGGCTGGAAAACGCCGTGTCCTTGCTCTCGCTGCCATGGGCCGCGTGGATGCCGTGGGCCGTGCCGGACATCGCGGCTTCCCAGTCGACCCGGGACTGGATGGAGGGCGGTGTGGGATGGTGGGTCTTCTCGCTGATGGCCTTGGCCGTGTGGGGCGTGCTGCCACGGCTCGTTCTTGCCGCCTGGATGGGATGGAAAAAACAGCGCGCGCTGGCCGGCCTGACCTTCCAGTCGCCACAACACCGCAAACTCTGGCGTGCGCTTACCGAGGTGCGGCGCGGCGAGGAGCCGCATGGGCCGGTTGACGGCGCGCTGGTGATCACGATCGGCGGCGCCTCACCCGACCACACCGCGCTGCGGCCCTTCCTGCTGCGCCGCCTGCGCATGAACCCGGCGGGCTGGGAAAGCCTAGGCGTGCTCGACGAAGGCCGCGAGGAAGCGGCACGCGAGGCGCTTGCGAAGGCACCCGCCGGCATCGTGTTGTTCGCCGAGGGCTGGTCGCTGGCACCGCGGCAGATCGAGAAGGCGCTGGCGGAAATCGCCGCCCGGGCCGATGGCCGCAGGCAGGTGCTGCTGGTCGGCAACCCGGTGGACGGCGGACTTGAACCGGCCACCGATGCCGAGCGCGCGCAGTGGGAACGTTACATCGACGCACGCGGTGGCGGGGAACTTGAACTCGTTTTCTACGAAAAACCATGAACACGGATTGGTGGAATGCGAAAGTCCCGTCCTTCGTGGTCGTGGGACGGGTGAACGCCGGCAAAACGGCGACCCTGGCGACGCTGCTGGAAGTCGATGACGACGAGGTCCTGCGCATTTCGCAGACACCCGGCGAGACGACCGAGGTACAGGCCTTACCGGTGGTCTATGACGACGAGGAATGGATACGCTTCTTCGACTCCCCGGGTTTCCAGCAACCGGTCGAGGCCAT
>DATISV010000437.1:0-10217 GCA_035468505.1 Luteolibacter sp.
CGTGCGATGGGACGCTGCGGTCTGTCACGCGTCGCGATAGCACTCGCCGAGTTTCGTCAGCTTGCCATCCTGATCGAACAGCGCGCTGGTGCCCAGTGCGCTGGTGCCCAGTGCGCTGTTGTCCTGCGTGGCGGGAAACCATGCGTAGCGTTCCACGAAGTCGAGACGGTCGAGCATCGGCAGCACCTCTTCCATGAATCGCAGTACCGATTCCGGCCTGTGGCGGTTTTGTTCCACTGAGGCGGCCTCCCAGTCGCCCACCGCGAACTCGGTGATCCAGATCGGTTTGCGGAACATCCGGTGGACTTTCTTGAGACGGTTGACGAAGCCCTTGGCGCTGGGTCCGCCGTAAGAATGGACGCAGACGAAGTCCACCCGCAGTTTGCGTTTTTTCACGCCCTCCATGAATGCCTCCATCCATTCGCTGTCCATCTTTTCGGTGTTGTCCGTGCGTGGGATCATTTTTCGGTAGAGGAGGACGATTGGCTCAGGCAGCGCCGCAGCAACAAGCGCAGGCGGTGCAGGGTGACGCGCAGTCCGGCGGCCGAGCGGCGGTGGCGGCGAGCGCATTCCTCCACCGAATATCCTTCCGCGTAGCGTTCGATGATCATCCGGCGGTGAGCGGGCGAGAGGCGGTCGAGGCAGGCTTGGAGCGATTCGGTGCGGGCAAGGCCGTCGCTGTTGTCATCAGGCGTGCCGGCGATGCGCTCGCCGATGAGTTCTGCCACCTCGTCCTCGAAAACGAGCCATGCCTAGTTGCGGCGTTCCTTCATTACGGCGAGGATTTCCCAGCGCGCCACGGCAAAGGCCCAGGCTTTGAAATTCGAGCCGGGCTCGAAGCTTTCGCGCTTGCGCCAGAGCACGATGTTGCCGCGCTGGACGATGTCTTCCGCATTGCGGTCGGCCGGCACGAGACAGAGGACGTAGGCGAGCAGGTCGGTCTGCGTCTCGGTGAGCAGTCGCACGAACGCCTCGTCGCCGTCGCCGGCCGGGTGCTCGGGGTTTTGCTGCAACTGGAGGGCGGGTTTCAAGGGAGGATTTTCCGCAGAGATGGGGTTTACATCAGACAAACAGCCCCCGGGGCGGATTCGTTAACGGGAATTTTTTCCTAAAATCTCCGTCCGCCACGAAAAATGGGATTGCATGCGCGCTCCGGCGGAACCTAGCCTCCGCCCGCCCGACGGGAAATCACGCGCGGTTAGCTCAGTGGTAGAGCACCTCCCTGACACGGAGGGGGTCAGTGGTTCGAACCCACTATCGCGCACCATCGGCCGGTTTTTTATCGGATGGACGGAGCGGCTTCTTGTTTCTTGCCGCAGCGGGATTTGGCTCCTAGCTTCCGCGGCACGGATGGCGCTCATGCCGGTCCGCAACGCATTTTTCCAGATTCCATGAGTTCGAAAAAATCCACTCCGACCCACGATCACGACAAGGTTCACCAGCCACCCAAGGAGTTCGCGAAGAAGGCGCGGATTTCGTCGCTGGCGGCTTACAGGAAGCTCTACAGGAAATCGATCGAGAAGCCGGCCGAGTTCTGGGCGAAGGAGGCGAAGGAACTCGTCTGGCGCAAGAAGTGGGGCAAGACGCTCGAGTGGAAGGCGCCGTTCGCGAAGTGGTTTGTCGGCGGCAAACTCAACGTCTGTGAAAACTGCGTGGACCGCCACGCCGAGGGACCGCGGAAAAACAAGGCGGCCATCATCTGGGAGGGCGAGCCCGGCGACAAACGCGTGCTCACCTATGGCCAGCTCCAGCGCGAAGTCTGCCGCTTCGCCAACGTGCTGGAGACAAAAGGCGTCAAGTCCGGCGACCGCGTTCTGATCTACCTGCCGATGATTCCCGAGGCCGCCATCGCGATGCTGGCCTGCGCGCGGATCGGTGCCGCGCACAACGTCGTCTTCGGCGGCTTCGCGGCGGACGCCATCGTGGACCGTCTCGAAGACTCCGGTGCCACCACCATCATCACCGCCGACGGCGGCTGGCGGCGCGGCAAGGTGGTGGCGCTCAAGCCGGTGGTCGATGAGGCGCTGGCGAAATACAAACATGTCCAGCGTGTGATCGTGGTGAAGCGTTGTGAAAACGAGGTCGCCATGACCGAACCGCGCGACTCCTGGTGGCATGACGAGGTGGCCGGTGTCAGCGCCAAGCACAAGGCGAAGGCCTTCGATTCCGAGCACCCGCTGTTCCTGCTCTACACCTCCGGATCGACCGGCAAGCCGAAGGGAATCCTGCACACTTCGGGCGGATATCTAACGGGAACCTACTCCACCTGCAAATACATCTTCGATATGAACGACGAGGATGTTTACTGGTGCACGGCCGATGTCGGCTGGATCACCGGCCACTCCTACATCGTCTATGGTCCGCTCGCCAACGGCGTCACCCAGGTGATGTATGAAGGCGCGCCGAATTTCCCGGACTTCGGACGATTCTGGAAAATCATCGAGGAATACGGCGTCACGATTTTCTACACCGCGCCGACCGCCATCCGCGCCTTCATCAAGGCCGGCGACCATTTCCCGGCGGCTTGCGATCTGTCATCGCTGCGTCTGTTGGGTTCGGTCGGCGAACCGATCAATCCGGAGGCGTGGAATTGGTATCACAAACACATCGGCGGCGGCAAATGCCCGATCGTCGATACCTGGTGGCAGACTGAGACCGGCGCGATTCTCATTTCCCCGCTGCCGGGCGCCACGCCGCTCAAGGCCGGCACCGCCACGCTGCCGTTCTTCGGGATCGACGCCGCGATCCTCGACGACGCCGGCAAGGAGTGCAAAGCGGACCAGGACGGCCGTCTCGTGATCCGCAAGCCGTGGCCATCGATGATCCGCACGATCCACGGCGACAAGGATCGCTATAAGAAAACCTATTGGTCCGACTACCCCGGCATCTACACCGCGGGCGATGGCGCGCGCCGCGACAAGGACGGCAATTTCTGGATCATCGGCCGCCTCGACGACGTGCTCAACGTTTCCGGCCACCGCCTCGGCACGGCGGAAATCGAGAGCGCGCTGGTCTCGCATCCGGCCGTCGCGGAAGCCGCGGTGATCGGCCGGCCGGACGATTTGAAAGGCCAGGCCGTCTCCGCATTCGTCACGCTCAAGGGTGGTTTCAACGAGTCCGCGGAACTGCGCGAGGAACTGCGCGGCCACGTCGGCAAGGTGATCGGTGCCATCGCCAAGCCGGACGATCTCTTCTTCACACCCGGTCTTCCGAAAACCCGCTCCGGCAAGATCATGCGCCGCCTGCTCAAGGAATTGGTCACCACCGGCACCGTCGCCGGCAACGTCACCACGCTTGAGGACTTCTCGGTGGTCGAGAACCTGCAGCGGCAGATTTCCGAATCACGCGTCAAACGATGACCTCGTCGAAATATCTCATCGCCCGCATCGCCCAGGCCTTCGGCTACGTCCGCCGCGCCCAGCGCATGGCGGATGCCGCCAGCGAGATGCACTTGCTCCGCGAAGCCGAGGCCTATCTCGGCGAGTCGATATGGCAAAAGGTGGAGAATATCGAGAAGCTCTCCGTCGAATACTGGAACCTCCGCAAGCTCGTGAAAGAGCGCTCGGAGGTGGAGGAAAAACTCAGGAAATGCCAGGTCCGCCTCGACAAGGCCCACGAGGAGCGTGCCAACCTGCTCAACAGCATTCCGGAGGAAAACCAGGAGCTCCTCGGCCAGCGCTTTACCCTGCTCACCGAGTTGGAAAAGCTCGCGATCGAACGGGACAGGATCGTCGCGGAAGCGCGCGAAGTCCGCCGCGCCTACGTGGGGCTCAAGATGAAACTCGAGGTGCTCACCAACGAGTCGGGCGGTTCGTCGGCCGGGTTGGACGAGGCCGAAAAGGTCAAGGTGCGTCTGCTCGAGTTGAAGAAGCGGTTTGCGGAACTCAAGCATCAACGCACGCGGGTGGGCTTGTCCATCGAGCAGGGCGACGACAAGGTGGACAAGATCGACGAGATGTTGAAACAGGAGCGCCTGAAACGCCGCGCGCTGGCCTCAGAGGCATTTCAGGTCATCGGCGAGGGCAACAAGGAGATTTCCCTGCTGCGCGCCGAGAGCGGATTTCTCGATACCCAGATGCGCCAGCTATTCGGCGAGATCGGCCGCTATGTGAGCCGGCACAGTCATGACGATCCCGCCTGCGCCGCTTCGTCCGCCAGTTATCGCGGGTTGGTGGATGTGATGCGCGCCCTGCGCCGCTCGGTCGCCCTCAATCACCGGCTTGCGGGATATCGCTGAATGGCGTGGCACGCTCGGGTTTTTTCAGCTAAGTGTTTGCCTTTTCCCTGTCATCCAAGATTCAGCACTCAACCCGCGGTCAGCACCTCCACGCCCAACTCCCGCACTTCGTCCAGAAATACCGCGTCGGCCTGCGCATCGGTGATCACGCAGCTCAGGTCCGTCGCCTTGGCGAAGAAAAAGGGCGCTTTGCGGCCCAGTTTGGTGTGGTCCGCCAGAAACACCACGTCCTCCGCGCCGGCGATCATGCGTTCCTTGAAGCTGGCCTGGCGCGGGTTGCTCTCACCCAGCCCGCGCTCGATGTGAATGCCGTCGCCGGAAAGGAACATGCGGTGGATGTTGTGGCGCTGCAGAATGCCCTCGGATCCCGCGCCGATGAACGAGCGCGACTTTTCCTCGTAAAGCCCGCCGGTGCAGATGAGTTCGATGTTCGGACGGTCGGCGAGCGCGTTGATGACGTTGAAGGCGTTGGTGAGAATGGTCAGCGGGAAATCCGGCAGAAATTCCGTTAGAGTGAGCACGGTGGAACTGGCATCGAGGAAAAGGTTCTCGTTCGGCTGGATGCGTTGCGCCGCCAGCTTCGCGATGGCGCGTTTCTCATCACGCATGATCGCCTGCCGCTCGGTGAAGGGTGTGTCCTTGCGGATTTTCTCCACCCGGCTGACCCCGCCGTGCATGCGGGTCAGCTCGCCGCGTTTTTCCAACACCTCGAAATCCCGACGGATCGTCTCGTCGGTCACACCCAGCGTCTCGGCAGTGTCCGTGGTCCGCAGGGAACCCTGCTCGGCGAGCAATTCAAGGATCCGGCGTTGGCGTTCGATCGCGAGCATGAATTTGGATTTTTCTGTGTTTGGTTGGGAATTTCTTGAAAAATGAGTTGACCTGGCGGCCAAATCAAGGAAAAACAACGCCAACCCATGTCAGCACAGCTTTCCAAATCCACCCCGCGCGCGGTGATCGAGCACATGGTCAGGGAGCAGGTCTATGCCCGGCTCGGCTTGCAACTGCCGACCGCCGCCAAGGCCCCGAACGCCCTGCTGGTGAATATTTCCGCCCGCCACTGCCACCTCACGCAGGCCGCCGTCGAGGCGCTCTTCGGCCCCGGCCACCCGCTCACGCCGATGAAGGCGCTCTACCAAGAGGGTCAGTATGCCGCCAAGGAATCCGTCACCCTGATCGGCCCGCGCAGCCGGGTGATTTCCAATCTCCGCATCCTCGGCCCCTGCCGCAATCTCAACCAGGTCGAGCTCGCCTACACCGACGCCGTCTCGCTCGGCTTCGACATTCCGGTGCGCATGTCCGGCGACATCAAGGGCACGCCCGGCTGCATGCTGATGGGACCCAACGGCTACTTCGAACTCGACCAAGGCGTCATCCGCGCCCAGCCGCATGTCCACATGCACCCCGATGACGCCGCCTTCTACGGGGTGAAACACCTCGACGTGATGAAACTCAAAGTCCACGGCCCGCTCGGCATGACTTTCGACAACCTCGTCGTCCGCGTGGATCCCTCTTTCAAACTCGAAGTCCACATCGATACCGACGAAGGCAATGCCTGTGGCCTCAAGCCCGACACTTTCTGCGAACTGACCAAGTAATATCCACACCAACCCCACACCACCATGAGTACCGCACTCGGCATGATAGAAACCAAAGGCTACGTCGGCAGCGTCGAAGCCACTGACGCGATGGCCAAAGCCGCCAATGTCCAGCTCGTCAGCCAGATCCAGATCGGCGGAGCATTCCTCACCGTCATCGTAAAAGGCGACGTCGGCAGCGTCAAAGCCGCCGTCGATGCCGGAGCCGATGCCGCCGGCCGCGTTGGCGAGCTGATCAGCTCCCACGTCATCGCCCGCCCGCACGCCGAACTCCTGAGTCAGTTCGGAATTGCATGATGTCATTCTGAAAACTGAACACTGAAAACTAACAAACTTTTACCACCATGGCCAAACAAGCAATCGGCATCCTTGAAACCAAGGGCCTCATCTCGCTCCTCGAAGGTTCCGACGCCGCGCTCAAAGCAGCCGACATCAAAATGACCGGCTGGGAAAAAATCGGCTCGGGCCTCGTCACCGGCTTCTTCACCGGCGATGTCGCCGCCGTCAAAGCCGGCCTCGACGCCGCCGCCGCAGCAGCCTCCGCGCTCGGACAAGTCAGCTCCGTCCAAGTCATCCCGCGCCCGCACGACGAGCTCTCGAAGCTCGGCTCCTGGCTCGGATAAAGATATGTCATCGGTCAGCAGACATCGGTCATCAGGAAAGATTCCGCCGCATGCCTGCTCTTCACCGATGACTGATGACCGCTGACCATTGACAATTCCATGCTCATCCTCGTCGCCAACCTAGGTTCGACCTCCTTCAAATATCGCCTCTTCCGCATGGGAGAGAGCGGGGGAGAGGTCGTCGCCAAGGGCGGCTACGAGCGGGTGGAGGATTATGCGGCTGTGATCGATGACGCCCTCGCCACGCTGCAACGCGACGGCGTCATCACATCTCCCGACGAAATCGACGCGGTCGGATTCAAAACCGTGCTCGGCAAAAACCTCAGTGGCTGTGTCATCGCCGACCAAGCGGTGATCGAAGCGCTGGAGGGTTTCGCCGCCGTCGCGCCGGCGCACAATCCACCCTACGCCAACGGCATCCGCCAGTTCGCCAAATCGTTGCCGAAGGTCAAACTCGTCGCGCTCTTCGAGACCGCGTTCTATCAGTGGACCGGCGAAGCGTCCGCCAACTATGCCATCCCGAGAACCTGGCGCGACATTGGCATCCGGCGCTACGGTTTCCACGGTGCCAGCCACAAGTTCGTCGCCGAACGCGCCGCCGAACTCTGCGGTCGCGAGGATGTGGCGCAAATCGCCCGCCGACTCTATCAGGACGGCCCGCGGCAAACGGATGGCAAACCGTTCCGCGTCGTTTCATGCCACCTCGGCGGCTCCAGTTCCGTCACCGGCATCCTCAACGGCGTGGCCATCGGCACCAGCATGGGCTTCTCTCCGCAGAGCGGCCTGCCGCAGAACAACCGCGTCGGCGACCTCGATTCGGGTGCCATTCCCTACGCCATGCGCACGCTCGGCATTTCTCTCGATGAAGCGGAACGCCAACTCACCAAGGAGTCCGGTCTGTTGGGACTCTCTGGAATTTCCAACGACATCCGCGACGTCCGCGAGGCCGCGGCCTCCGGAAACGCCAATGCAAAACTCGCCATCGAGTGCCTCATCCACTCCATCCGCCACTGGATCGGCGCGTTCATGATCGAACTCGGCGGCATCGACGCCCTCGTCTTCACCGCCGGCATCGGCGAAAACAACACCTGCATCCGCGCCGCCGTCTGCGAAGGCCTCGAAGGCTTCGGGATTCATCTCGATCCCGCGAAAAACACATCATGCATCGCCGTCGAGGCCGATATCGCCACCGACGCCTCGCCCGCCCGCGTGCTCGTCATCCCCGCCAACGAGGAACTCGTCCTCGCCCGCGAATTCTTCCGCAAACTCTCATCCTGAAAATCACAACCACCAACCAACCAATACCATGGCCAAACAAGCAGTAGGACTCCTCGAAACCCGCGGCCTCGCCTGCCTCGTCGTCGGCGTTGACGCGATGCTCAAATCCGCGAACGTCGAACTCGCCGGACCGATGAAACAGATCGGCAACGCGATGTGCAACGCCGTCGTCTCCGGCGATGTGGCCGCCGTCAAGGCCGCCATCGACGCCGGCGCCGCCGCAGCTTCCGCCGCAGGTGGCGAAGTCATCAGCGCCCACGTCATCGCCCGCCCGGACGATGCCATCGACGGAGTGCTTCCCAAAGACGCCTCCCGCGCGCCGCGCAAGTGAGTTCGAAGTGACGAGTGGAGCGCGGGATGGTGTCACAGACTCCCACCCCGCTCTACTTCTCGCTGAAAACTGAACACTAGCAACTAATCCACCCATGTTCCTCGCGGAAGTCATCGGACAAGTCGTCGCCACCAAGAAGGACGAGCAGATGGTCGGCAGGAAACTGCTGTTGCTCCGTCCCAAACTGGTGGACGACAAGGATCCGTCCAAATTCAAGGACGGCTCGAACACCATCGTCGCCATCGACACCGTCGGCGCGGGCGAGGGCGAACTGGTGATGTTCTGCCAGGGCAGTTCCGCCCGCAACGCCCAAGGCCTCAAGTCCATCCCCGTGGACGCCGCCATCGTCGCCATCATCGACCGCGTCGAAGTCCATGGCAAAACCCTCTACAAAGGTGGCTGACCTGTGGCGCGGGCATTTCCGCCCGCCGCCATTATCTAACAATCACTGAATCGAATGAAAACCATCGATCCCGAACTCGTCCGTTCCGTAGTCGAATCCGTCGTTGCGCGTCTCAACGCGGAGCAGGGGGCTGCTCCGGCTCCCGCACCCAAGGCATCCTGCGGTTGCAACGTTTCCTCGCCATCCAACGGCCAGCGCGGCGTGTTCGATTGCGTGACCAAAGCCGCCGAGGCCGCCAACGACGCGCACTTGAAGTTGAAGAAACTCGGTGTGGCCGGACGCGCGAAGGTGATTGAAATTGTCAAACACCTCGCCGTTTCCAACGCCGAGTCATGGGGCAAGTTCGAATTCGAGGAAACCAAGATCGGCCGCCTCGATCACAAGATCGGCAAACTTCTCATCACCAAGAACGTCCCCGGCACCGAATGGCTCCAGCCTTACGCCATGAGCGGCGACGGTGGCATCACGCTGGAGGAATACGCGCCCTTCGGTGTGATCGGTGCGATTCTGCCCGTCACCCACTCGGTTCCCACCCTGACAGGCAACGTCATCAACATGGTGGCCGCCGGCAACTCCATCGTGTTCAACCCGCACCCGGGCGGTGCGCGCAGCGCCGCGATGGCCGTGCGCGCCTTCAACGAGGCGATCCACCGCGAACTTGGCATCGACAATCTGATCACCACCATCGAGCAGCCGACGCTCGAATCGTTCGACGCCATCTGCAAAAATCCGCTTATTTCCCTGCTCGCCATCACCGGCGGCCCGGCGGTCGTCAGCGCGGCGATGAAATCCGGCAAACGCGCCATCTGCGCCGGCCCCGGAAACCCGGTCGTGGTGGTGGATCAAAGCGCCGATCTCGCAAAAGCCGCGCGCGGCATCATCGAAGGCGGGGCGTTCGACAACAACCTGCTCTGCATCGGCGAGAAGGCGGTGTTTGTGGTCGCTTCGGTCTTCAATCGATTCTGCGAGGAACTCACCAAGGCCGGTGCCGCGCGCATCAACGCACAGCAACTCGAAAAGCTCACCTCGGTTGCTTTCAATGTGAAGCCCGGCGAAGGCGGCGGTTGTGCCCACGCCTCCGTGAACCGCGCCTACGTCGGAGCCGATCCGTCGAAACTCGCCGAAGCGGCGGGCGCCTCCATCCCGAGCGGCACGCAGATGCTCTTCGCGGAAACCGACGCCGACCACCTTTTCGTTCAGGAGGAGCAGATGATGCCGATGATGCCCATCGTTTCCTGCCCGGACTTCGAGACCGCCGTGCGCGAGGCCAAGCGCGCCGAGCACAACTACCGCCACTCCGCCATCATCCACACACTGGATGTAAATCACATGACTTACATGGCCAGGGAAATGGACACCACCATCTTCGTGAAAAACGGCGCGTCCGTCGCAGGCCTCGGTCTAGGCGGCGAAGGCTACCTTTCCTACTCCATCGCCACCACCACCGGCGAGGGCATCACCACACCCAAGACCTTCACCCGCGTCCGCCGCTGCGTATTGGTGGAAAACCTCCGCATCATCTAACTCTTCATTTCAGTTTTTCAAAATCTCAGCGTTTCAGCTTTTACCCAAATGATCCCCGCCCTCGTCGTCGGCCATGCGGTCAGCAGCCACTGCCATCCTTCGTTGAAGGGTTGCAAGATGCTGCTTTGCCAGCCGCTCGATGCGGAAGAAAAGCCGCAGGGCGCTCCGATGGTCGCCATCGACCTCTGTGGCGCGGGCATGCACTCCAAGGTTTTCGTCTCCA
>DATISV010000438.1:0-7783 GCA_035468505.1 Luteolibacter sp.
CGTTCGAGGTGCTGGTGCGACATCATCAGACCTTCGCCGTGGCTACCGGGGAAACCTGGGCCATCGCTCCCAAGCCGCGTCGCCCGTCCGGAATCGGCGGGCATTGAGCGCTGGCACGGGCTCATCGGCTTCAAGTATCCCGCACCGCGATCCTTTCGCCGCGCACCCAGCGCCGGATCACTTGCGGGTCGGCGGTGAGGTTTCCCAACATCCGCCAGCGCGAGCGTTGCAGCACCACTGCCGCCTCGCGGTCGTCGTCCACCACGCACCACGGATCCGATCCCGAGGAATGGATGAAACGGAAGCCGCCATCCGTCCCGGTCACGATGAATCCCACATGCGTGTCGAGTCCCACGAGATGGATGCCCGGCTCCGCCGCATCGAGCCGGTCGGCATACTTCGTGAAATCCTCGCCCACCCTCAACACGCACGACTCGCGCGGAAGAAACGAACGCAGGATGTTTTCCGACGGCTGCTTGGCGAGCCGGTAGCGGTCGAGCCGGAAACCGGCGTCCTTGAGCAGGGTCGCCACGAAATACCCGCAGGCGATGCCCTCTTCGCCCGGTTTTTCCGCGATGCCGTTGAAATCCCACGGCGTGCCGAGCCAGCAGCGCATCATCTCGGGCAAAACCCGCTCAAGCAGCAACCGGGCATCGTGTTCCACCGCCGTCCGCTCCTCCGGACCGCGGGCGAGGCGGTGTCGTTCCGCGAGTTCCCTGCGCCAGCGCTCCAGTTCAGAAACCAGCACGGCATAGGTCTTGGCGTCCGGCCGCGGTTTCGTCACCGCGCCGCCATCTTCCGGCCGGTGCCGCGCGAGTGGCTCGCGGAGCGCCCACCAACCCAGTCCGGCCAGCGCCAACAAGATCGCCAGCGCGCTCATCCACCTGCCCATGCCGCGGAAAATACCCGCCGCCGCGGGCCGCACAAGCCCACGATATCATTCAAGCCTTCGCGACCTCGATCCCCAGCAGACACACGTCGTCGTCGAAGTGCCGGGCCTCGGAAAACGCCAGCACGCTGCGCAGAATGTCGTCCAGCAGGCATTCGAGCGTATCGCCGGAATGGCCCGCGATGATATCGATCAGACGACGCTCGAAGAACGGTTCGCCATCCTGGTTTTCCGCCTCCAGCACCCCGTCGGTGAACAGGATCATGCGCTTGAAATCGGCGAGTGCCAGCGACCCGGCGGGATAGGCGCCATCCGGGCTGAGCCCGAGCGCCGGACCGCGGGCATCGCGCTCCGTGGCGATCTGGCGCGCGCCGGCGGCGGACTCGATCACCGGTCCGGGGTGGCCGGCGCAGGCGTAGTGGAACATGCCCGCCGCGGGATCGATCACTCCATAGAAAGCGGTGGCGAACATGGTGGTGCCGGCGCGTTCCAGAATCGCCGCCAGCCCCTCGTTCAGACCGTGCAGGAAGGCGGCGGGATCGGTGGCCTGCGCCCGCTGTTTTTCGATCAGCCCGCGCAGCATCGCCACGATCAGGGCGGACCTCACGCCGTGTCCCATCACGTCGCAGATCAACACGCCGACACGGTTTTCCGGCAGCGGAATGATTTCGAAGAAATCCCCCGCCAGGCCGGAGATCGGGATGTAGCGCGAACCGAAGCGGAAGCGCGTGCCGCCGGCATGAAGCTCGGTGAAATCCATCGTCGCGAAGGCCTGCTGGATCTCGCGCGCGAGCATCAGTTCCTCCTCGTAGATGTCATTTTTCTCCTGCAGTTCGTCGGCCAGCTCGGTCGCCTTGCGCTGCGCCTTGATGATGCGCGTCACGTCGTTGGATACCCCGAAGGTGCCCATGATCTGGCCGCGGCGGTCGCGCCAGGGAAACTTCGAGGTCATCACCCAGGTCTCGTCGCCATCCGTCCACACCTCGTGTTCGAGCTGGCCGGTGACGGGCTCGCCGGTCTCGATGATGCGCCGCTCGTCGGCCTCGGCCGGCTTCCAGTGGTCTTCGTCGAAAAAGTCCCGGTCGTGCTTGCCGGTGAGTTCCGAGCCTTCCTTGAGGCCCACCCACTCGGCCATGTGCTTGTTGGCCATCACGATGCGCGACGCCAGGTCCTTGAAATAGATCTGCACCGGCACGTGGTCGATCAACTGGCGCAGCAGGTAGCGTTCCTCCTCCACCTGCGCCTCCGCCTGCTTGCGGCGGCTGATGTCGATCATCGAACCCGCGATGCGGTAGGTCCGCACTTCGCGGTCGCGCACCACGGTGCCGCGGATGCGCAGCCAGCGCCAGTCGCCCGCGCCGGTGCGCACGCGGGCGTCCACCGCCAGCGTCTCCGGCCCGTTGCGGCCGAGCGACTGGTCCATCGCCCGCTGAAACTTCATCCGCTCCTCGGGATGGATCCATTCGTATGGCGGCTGGAACAGGTGCGGCGCGTGGCCTCTGCCGCATTCCAGGAACTCCAATACCCGGCGCGAGTAATAGATCTCGCCGCGGTCCGTCCACCAGTCCCAGATCCCCTCGTTGGACGCCTTGAGCGCCAACTCCAGCCGCTCCAGCTTCACGGCGTCGCGATCGCAGAAATCATGCCGTTGATCGTCCATGCGCGTCCAATCTGACGCGGCTCGCCCTTCGGGGCAAGGTCGCGTTCCAGGCGATTCGGAGCGCCGCCCGCGGAACCTTCCCGGGCGGCGCGATTTTCCGCCGATTTCCCGGTTGACACCCCCCGGGGGGCCTCCTAAGTTGCGCGCCCCTTCGCGCACACGGTCGGCGCCGAAGGTATTTTTTCCATCCAATCGAATGAAGACATTTTCCGCCAAGCCCCACGAGGTCGAACGCAAGTGGCATGTGATCGACGCCAAGGACAAGATCCTCGGTCAAGTGGCCGTCGCAGCCGCCCGCCTGCTGCGCGGCAAGCACAAGCCGATTTTCACCTCGCACATCGATACCGGCGATTTCGTGGTCGTGATCAATGCCGACAAGGTCGTGCTGAGCGGCTCGAAGGAAAACCAGAAGATCTACACCCGTTTCTCCGGCTACGTCGGCGGACAGAAGTCGGAAACCCCGCGCATGGTCCGCGAGCGCCGTCCGGTGCTGCTCGTCGAGCGCGCGGTTTACGGCATGCTGCCCAAGACCCGCCTCGGCAAGGCCCAATACATCAAGCTCAAGGTTTACGCCGGTGCCGAGCACCCGCACGAGGCGCAACAACCCGCCGAGCACGCCGTCCGCTGATTTTCCCACCCCATCATTTTCTCCATCCCATGACCGCCACTCCCACCCAAAGCGCCACCGGCCGCCGCAAAACCGCCGTGGCCCGCGTCTGGCTCACCGAAGGCACCGGCCAGATCACCATCAACAACCGCCACTTCGAGGACTACCTGCCGACCCTGGAACTTCAAAACAGCGTCCTCGCGCCCTTCCACGCGGCCAACCTCTCCAACAAATACGACGTCAAGGTCTCCGTCAAAGGCGGCGGCAGCGTCGCCCAGGCCGTGGCCATCCGCCACGCCATCTCGCGCAGCCTCACCCAGCTCGACCCCGAGACCCGCAAAATCGTCAAGCCGCTCGGCTTCCTCACCCGCGACCCGCGCATGAAGGAGCGCAAAAAGTCCGGCCAGCCCGGCGCCCGCAAGCGCTTCCAGTTCTCCAAACGCTGATCGCCCGCGATCCTCCCTCTCGAAAAAGCCGCATTCCGAATGGAGTGTGGCTTTTTTGTGTCTGCCCGAGGGGCTGATTATTTCTGGCGATGCCGCCGAAGCCCTCGTCTCCTGTTCCTGGTTGAATCAATCATGCAGCTTGCCTCCACCTGGCTCCTCGCTCCGTGAGCGGACAATGCCGCGGAAAAGCACGGAATTCATAACATCGAACAGGTAGTGGGGATCCAGTCGGCTATCCGTCGGACGAATGCCATGAAATGGACCGGCCTTCGCTCACGGTGTCGAGGATGCCGCCCCGGCACCATTCGTGCCCCCACTGCCGGGCGGTACGGATGGCGGCTAGGGCTCCGTGGCATCGGATTCGACCACGGAGAAAAACCGCATGTCATCGCCGCCACCCGGGACGTTGGCAAGAATGATGGTTTTCCCGCAACCCGCGATGTTGACGTGACCCTCCCACACCGGCCATCCGCTGACCGGGATCGAGAGGTCCGGCGAACTCACCAGCTTGTAATAACTGCCGCCCCGGCCGCTCCACTCGAAATCATAGTTGTCCGGGTTGCCCGTATTCGGTGTGAACGCCAAACGCAAAATCGAATCCGCCGGGGCGACGGGAGGGGTGGCGATGGCATTGACAGCACCCTGCAAAGTGGTGACGGCAAAGTCTCCGGCCGGTGTGAAGACGCCGGTCGTCGGATCGACGGTATAGAGCGCGCCGTCAAGGTTGGCGCCGCCGAACCGGTCCAGCGCATAGAGCACTCCGTCGCAGCCGAACTCAAGGCCGGTCAATTTGGCGACGCCCGGGTCCACTCCGACGCCGCTGCCGATCGGAGTCGCCGCGCCGGTGGAAAGGTCGATCAAGAAGAGTTGCGGGCTGCTGCTCCCGCCGGTCACCGCATACATCGCACTGCCGTCCCAGGCGAGTCCGGAAGTCGGTCCCGATGTGCCGGTCATGATGCCGATCGGAGTGAAGGTCTCCGCGACCAGATCGACGATGCCGAGGGTCGATGGCGCGGCGTTGGAGCCCTGCGTCGAGCGGGCCGCGTAGAATGTGGTGTCGGTGATCTCCATCCCGGTGAACAAGAGAGCCCCTTCCGGGTCATTGATGACGTTGCGCAGGAAGACGCCGCCGGCCGAATACTCGTTCAGGGTGTCGCCGGAACTGGAGACCGAGGCGTAGAACTTGCCATCGGCGCCGATCTCAAACTCAGGCCCCTCTCCCGGAGCCATGCCGATCACGCTTTTCAGGGTCCCCGGCGTGACGGTGTCGAAGGTGCCGACGCTGCCATTGTTGAGGAAGGCGCTCATGGGGACGCTGGGGGCGGATTGCAGTCTGATGGTGTAATCGAATGTCAAATTCCCGCCCTGCAAACTATTATCTATCCACTTGTTTCCGTAAATATCGAGGTTGTAGCTTCCCGGCGGGAGTGTGGCGCTGCCGTTGGCGGAATCCGTGATCGTTGAATTCTGATATCTGAAGATGCTGCGATCATAATCGGAAAAGTCCGATCCCAGAAAAACGTCCGCCCCAACGACGAACTCGCCGGAAGGATCATTCAGGGAATTCACGATGGTTACCTCGGTGGAAACCGTGAATGGCGTGGAGGATTCGACCAAAAGGTTGATTCCGGCGGTTCCGAACCAAATCGAGTCATCCGGATCGACGGCATCGTGACCATGGATTATCCGGCCCTTAATGACGATGGAACCATTCGTTGCCACTTCGTCCAGCCCGCCTGTCACCGTTGTGGAATAGGTCACTTCGGTGTTGGAGGAATCCTGCCAGGTGAGATTCGGATTGTACAGGAAGGTGTTCGGGTTTGTCGTGGTGAGGGCCATTGCGCCACCCTGGGTGAAATTATTGCCACCCAGGGAATCAGGCCCGCCCGAACGACCCGATCCGTAGATTTGAAGTGAGGAGGTATCGATGTTGGCCTCGATCAGGGACAATCCTCCCGCTGAAAAAAGGAGGCAATACGTCATGATGCGTGTCGGTATCGGATAAATCATGGAGAATCGTTGTAGGTAGCCTTCTCCTGCCGTTCAACTCAAAACGTTGAAAATTTGATAATGAAACACAAAATACGAAGGAATTGAAAATTCAGATATGATTAATTCAAAGTGTATCTTCCTTATTGTATATAACGGATTCAGCGGATACCGAACCGGAACGGGTCGGCGGGGTCGAAATGATAGACCGACTCGCCGGTGATCCAGGCCGAGCCGGTGATGCGGGGCAGGATGCGGCCGTTGTCGAGATCGTCGTAGGTGCCTTCGAACACGGTGTCGAGGATGCCGGCCTGGCGCCAGGTTTGGCCGGGGCGCAGTTTCCCGGCGGCGTGCAGGCAGGCGAGTTTGGCGCTGGTGCCGGTGCCGCAGGGCGAGCGGTCGTAGGCGTTTCCCGGGCAAAGCACGAAGTTCCGGCTGTCGGCCAGCAACGGGTCGCCGGGCGCGGCGAAGACCTCGATGTGGTCGATTTCCGCGCCGCCCTCGCCGGTGATGGCGGCCTCGGCGAGCGCGCGTTTCACCGCGCGGCAGAAGGCGGTGAGATCGTCGATGCGGCCGCGTTCGACCGGCGGGCCCTGTCCGTCGATCAGGAAAAACCAATTGCCGCCCCACGTGATGTCGCCGCGCACCGTGCCGTGGCCGGGCACCTCGACTTCCACGTCGGCAGCCATCCGCCAGCTCGGCACGTTGGCCACGGTGACCTTGCCATCGCCATGGAAATCCGCGCCGATCACGCCGACGGGCGTTTCGATCCAGTGATGTCCGGGCGCGATGCGGCCCATGTGAGCCAGCGTGACGACCAGGCCGATGGTGCCGTGGATGCACATGTGAAGCGGGTCCACGTTGTTGAAAAAGATCACGCCGCAGGCGCAGTCGGGATCGTGTGGTTCGAGCAACAGCGCGCCGACCATCGCGTCGTGGCCGCGCGGTTCGTTGGCGACGGCGCGGCGGAAGGCGGCGTGGCGGTCGCGGAAGACCCGCGCGCGCTCCGCGAGGCCGACGCCGCCGAGGTCGGGAGCGCCTGAGATCACCACACGCGTCGGTTCGCCGCCGGTGTGGGAATCGATCACCCGCACTGTTCCGTTAGGAAGGTTATCCGTTGGGCTTTTCATGATGGGGAAAATGATATCATTCACACCACCGTTCAGCCGAAGCGGGCGGGGGCGAGTTTTTCAATGTCGATGTGGGTTTTGCCGCCCGCCACCAGTTCGGCGACCAGCCGTCCACTGACCGGACCGAGGCTGAGACCCATCATCGCGTGTCCGGTGGCGACAATGAGGTGTGGGAGGCCCGGGACTATTCCGAGGTAGGGCAGGCCGTCCGGACTCACCGGCCGCAGTCCGGCCCATGGCTCGATGCCGTCGAAATCTGCGGCGTGAAACTCCGGGAAATATGCCGCAACCGAGTTGACGATGCCACGCACTCTCCTGCGGTCGATGTTCAGGTCGTTGGCACCGATTTCCATGGTGCCGGCGAAGCGGAGTCTTCCACCCATCGGCGTGACGGCCACCTTGGCCTCGACGAGAATCGAGCACAGCTCCGGCACTTCGCGCGGGGCGGGCAAGGTGAGCGAGTAACCCTTGCCGGCCTGCATCGGCAGCCGCAGGCCGACCTGCCGCAGCAGTGCGGGCGACCAGACACCGCCGGCCACCACGAAATGCCCGCCCTCGTGACATTCGTCACCGGCGCGCAGGGCGCTGACCCGGCCGTTGGAAAATTCGAATCCCTTCGCCTCGGCGGAGCCGGTCACCTCGCCGCCCATGGCGAGCACGCGCCGCCGCAAAGCGGTGAGAAAGCGGTCGGGATCCAGATGGCAGTCCTGCGGGAAATGGACCGCACCGGCCACGTCCATCGTGATGCCGGGGTCGAGGCGGGTGGTTTCCCGCGGGTCGAGCACGCGCGCCTCGATGCCGATCTCCGCGGCGGCGGCGGCCAGCTCGGTTTCCTCATTGAGGGCTTTTTGGGATTTGCAAAGCATCAGCAGGCCGCGCTGCTGCAGGCCGAAGTCGTCTTCGCGGGCGAGATCGGCGAACATGCGGCGACTTTCCAGATTGAGGTCGCGCAACAGCTCGCGGCTGCGCGCCACGTGGCCGGCATTGGCGTGCCGCCAGAACAGCCAGCTCCAGCGCAGCAGCTCGATACTGGGACGCGGCCTGACGTAGTACGGGCTCTCC
>DATISV010000439.1:0-4410 GCA_035468505.1 Luteolibacter sp.
TTATCACCAGGGCTCGCAGATCCCCAACATCGCCGCCATCCGCGAGGGCGCCACCGAGGCCGTGCGCATGTATTGCGACCTCGTCAAGGAGGGCGCGCCGATGGGCGTGCTCGACATCGGCGGCGGCATGGCCGTGGATTACGACGGCTCCCACACCAACTTCCATTCCTCCTGCAACTATTCGGTGGCCGAGTATTGCGCCGACATCGTCGAGGTCGTCTCGCAAATCTGCGAAAAGGCCGGCGTGCACCACCCCAACCTCATCTCGGAAAGCGGCCGCTCGGTGGTCGCCTACTACTCGGTGCTCGTCTTCAACATCCTCGACGTCACCCGCGCCCAGACCAGCGACTCGGCACCCGACGTCCCGGAAAAAGCCCCGCAGAACCTGCTCAACCTGATCGACGTCCACAAGACGATGTCGAAGAAGAACCTGCAGGAAAGCTTCAACGACGCCGTCTATTACCGCGACCAGATCCGCGCGCAGTTTTTCTACGGCAGCGCCACCCTGCGCGAGCGCGGCCTCGCCGAGGCATGGTTCTGGCACATCCTCACCCGCATCTCGAAACTCATCGCCCAGCTCGACGACATCCCGGAGGACCTCCGCGAACTCTCCTCCACGCTGGTCGATTTCTACTACGGAAACTTCTCCCTGTTCCAATCGCTGCCTGACTCGTGGGCCATCGACCAGCTCTTCCCGGTGATGCCCATTCACCGGCTCGACGAGAAACCCAGCCAGCGCGCCGTGCTCGCCGACATCACCTGCGACTGCGACGGCAAGATCGACCGCTTCATCGACAAGGAGGACGTCGCCAAAATCCTGCCGCTGCACGGTCTCATTCCGGACGAGCCCTACTACGTCGCTGTCTTCCTCGTCGGAGCCTATCAGGAAACGCTCGGCGATCTCCACAACCTGCTGGGCGACACCAATGTCGTCGGCGTGCATTTGGAAAAAGGCAAACCGGTCTAGACCCACGAGGTCGAGGGAGACACCGTGGCCGACGTGCTGACCTACGTTGAATACGACCCCAAGGAACTCGTCACCAAGTTCCGCAGTTTCGCCGAGAAGGCCGTCACCGACGGCCGCATCTCGCCCAGGGAACGCCGCGAGATCCTCGACCTCTACCGCGCCGGCCTCAACGGCTACACCTACTTCGAGTCGTAGGCGTCTTGATTCGTGCTTCACACGGCTGTCGTCATGCGGCCAAATCCAACCGAATTCCAAAAACCATGAAATCCATCATCCTGCGCTCCATCCTGTCGTTTTCCCTGCTGCTCGCTCCAGCCGCGCTGGCGGAGGACGGCTTCGTCCCGCTCTTCGACGGCAAGACCACCGAGGGCTGGAAAAACCCCTACACTTGGGGCGACGTGAAGGTCGTCGATGGCGTGATCGAACTGCGGGCGGACAAGAAGTTCTTCCTCGTCACCGAAAAGACATACGGCGACTTCGTCTTCGAGGGCGAGGTGCTGCTGCCAGAGGGCAAGGCCAACAGCGGCTTCATGTTCCGCGCCCACGTCGGACCGAACAAGGTCTTCGGCTACCAGGCCGAAGTCGATGGCGACCCGAAGCGCGGCTGGTCCGGCGGCCTCTACGACGAGGGCCGCAGGAAATGGTTCATCTCCCCGAAACAGGGCGACGACGCCAATGTGAAAGCCTTCCGCGAACGCGCCGGCGACACCTTCAAGCGCAACGACTGGAACCTCTACCGCATCACCTGCAAGGGCGACCACATCACCATCGCCATCAACGGCGTGGTGGTCACCGACGTGCGCGACGACAAGGACGCCAGCGGCGTGATCGGCATCCAGCACCACGGTGAAAAGGGCGCGGTTTACAAATTCCGCAACCTGCGCATCAAGGAGCTTTGAGCGGCTCTGAAGCGGCGAACGCGACAGCGGCAAAGCATCATCCACCCATGGATCCGTTCCTTCAAGCCGCCATCGACGAAGCCCGTCTGGGACTGGACGAGGGCGGCATCCCGATCGGCAGCGTGCTGGTGCATGACGGAAAAATCCTCGGCCGCGGCCACAACCGGCGCGTGCAATCGGGCAGCCCCACACTCCACGGAGAAATGGACGCGCTCGAAAACGCCGGCCGGCTGCCCGCCGCGGTGTATCGCGAAAGCGTGCTCTACACCACGCTCTCGCCGTGCGCCATGTGCAGCGGCGCCATCCTGCTCTATCGCATCCCACGGGTGGTGATCGGCGAGAACCGGACCTTCCTCGGCGAGGAGGAACTGCTGCGCTCGCGCGGAGTCCAACTCGACGTGCTCCAGGACGAGGAATGCATCCGCATGATGCGCGCGTTCATCACGGCCCATCCGGAATTATGGAACGAGGACATCGGCGTGTGATCGTGAGAAAGCGCTTCTTCCGCGGCGTGAAATCCACCGCCTCGGGATCGAAGGCCTCGGGGTCGTAGCCGGCATGCGCCGGAATCCTTGCCATTCCACCTCACTGAACCTATTGTCACGCCATGAGTGCCAGGGAAGCAATCATCGATGAAATCAAAACCGCGCCGGAGTCACTGGTGCGGGAAGCCTATGATTTCATCCTGTTTCTCAAAAGGCGGAGAGCGCTCGAATCCGGCGCGGACGAGGCGCGAACCCCCACCGAAAAACCCGACTTTCTGGCACGCCAACAAGCCATGTTCGGGAGCCGGATACTGAACGATTCGCAAACGATTTTGGATGAACTGCGAGCCGACCGATTCTGATGCGTTACTTCGACACCGGCGTTCTGCTTAAACTTTATCTGCCGGAACCCCGTACCGCGGAGGCGATTGCCTTTGTGAGCGCCAGCCCCGGCAAGCCGCTCGTCACCCACCTGCACGAACTGGAAATACGATCCGCCCTGCGTCAGAAATCGGGCCGCGGCGAATTGACACAAGTGGAGTGCGACACATTGATCGCCCAAGTGGAATCCGATCTGGCCGCCGGTGTGCATGAACGGGTGACGGCTTCATGGCAGGATGTCTTCGCCACCGCTGAGGCGCTTTCCGCCGCTCACGGCGTCGCAACGCTGTGCCGCTCGTTGGATACTTTGCATGTGGCTTTGGCCTTGGAACTCGGCGCGACCGAGTTTTGCACCTTCGACCTCCGGCAGTCACAGATGGCCGCTGCCGCAGGCTTGACGGTGATTTCCTGATCCGGCTTCCTGAAAGCCAGCCGACAATGCTTTTTTGATGGCCATGAAACGAAACAAGGACCTTTTGCCGCTGGTGAACTTCTTCGCGGAAACCCTCCGTGAAACCCTCGACGACTGGGATGTCTCCCAGGCGGAAGTCTCCCGCATGACCGGCATCCCCTCGCCCCACCTCACGGACATGAAAAAATGCCGCCGTCGCTGCACGCCCGAATACGATCTGCGCCTCAGCCGCTACTTCGGAACCTCTCCCGGCTTCTGGCTCCGCCTCCAGTTGGACTACGAACTGATGCGCGCCGAGCGCGAGAATGGCGAACGCATCAGCCGGGAGGTAACGCCGCATGCGGCGTGAGTCCGCTTTAGCCGAATGTTGAAATGCGACACCAGACCCGAATGAATGAAAACTTGGCGAATAATTTTTGCATTGGCGGTTGTCATCGTGGCAGCATTTGGGATTTGGCGTCTAACGATGCGCCAATCGTCGGCGCCCGCAGTGATGCCTTCCTCTTCTCAGCCAACACCGGCACCTGTTGATGCCGAAGAATCGGCTGATGAATCCCCGATTGATCCGGCGAAAACAATTGAAAGATTGGGGCCATATGCGGGCTTATCGGCTCATGAACTTTGGAAGCTCAGGCCGCCTATGCGGAAATCCGAAGTCTATCCTCCAAAAACTGCGGCGCAATTTGCCATGTGGCAATGGTGGAGGGCCATGCGGCAAGCAGATGGAAATTTTGAACACAAAACACCGATCGAGTTTTATGGAAAAGTGGTCGATCAAAACAATCAACCAATCGGCGGCGCAACGGTCAATTTGCAGTGGTCGATCATTGGTGGCACAGATAATCGCACTTTGAAGACTGAATCCGACGGTAGGTTTTCCATTACTGGCATTCAAGGCAAAGGAATCAGCGTCTATGCTTTCAAGTCTCGATATCTTACCGGTCTACGAGGCAAAGGTAGTTACGAGTATGCTGGATTTTATGAGCATAATTTTCATGTCCCCGATCCGAACAATCCGGTGGTTTTCCAGCTTTGGAAGCTGGGAGAATCCGAGCCTATGTATAAATGGATTGCGAGTGTGGATTTATCGGTGGACGGAAAACCAACGTCGGTGGACATAAAGACCGGGCGCATCTCCTCTGCTGGCGAATTATCTTTTAGCGTGATGCGGGACGAACAGCCCGGTTCCCGTCAATCGGGCTACACGCTCACGGTGCGGGCGGCCAACGGAGGTGGCATTGCCACCAGTAGCGACGAGGAGTTTAT
>DATISV010000440.1:0-5514 GCA_035468505.1 Luteolibacter sp.
GGTCCCAGCCGTCGAGTTTTCCGCCCCGGATCACCGGCAGGAGCGAGCGGCCGTCGATGTCGGGAATCGCGGGCAGCTTCGCGGCTTCGAGCAGGGTGGGGGTGAAGTCGAGCGTGGTGACCATGTGGTCGCGGTCCACGCGGCCGGGCTGCACCACGCCGGGCCAGCGGACGATCAATGTTCCGCGCACGCTGGTTTCGTAGTCGTTGGACTTGGCGAAGGGGAACGACATGCCGTGATCGCCGCCGTAGAAGACGACCAGCGTGTTTTCCGAAAAACCTTCCTCGTCGAGCACGCGGAGGATGGTGCCGATGCAGTCGTCGAGGCGGCGGACGTTGGTGTAATAGCCCGCGAGTTCGCGGCGGATGTCCGGCAGGTCTTCGAGGAAACCGGGGACTTCGTTCACTTCCTCGGGCTGTATCCAGCGGCTGGGCGCTTCGCCGAGCGCGAGGTCGTCGGGGCCTTTCATGCCGATGAACGGGCGGTGCGGATCGTAGCAATTCACATTATGGAAAAACGGCCGTCCTTCCTTGCGTGCGCGACGCAGGAACTCGCGCGTGATTTCCTCCAGCCGTGACGGATGGCGGGTGATCGCATCGTCGGCGATGTCGGCGCAGAACTTGCCGTTGGGTTTGAGGTGGGGTCCCTTGCCGAGTCGTGAAATGAGATAACCCGCATCACGCAACTGCTCGTTGAGCGTGCGCACTCCGGGTTGGATCGGGAAAAAACCCATCGAGCCGTTGCGGTGCGGATAGAGGCCGGTGAACATGATCTGCCGCACCGGTTGGCAGACGGCGACGGTCGAGTAGGCGTAATCGAAGCGCAGGCCCTCGGCGGCGAGACGGTCGATATTGGGCGTGAGGTCCTTGATCGGCCCGCCGGTCACGCCGAGCGAGTCGTGGTTCATGTCGTCCGCGGTGAGGAATAGGATGTTGAGAGGCTCCGCGTGGAGTGTGGCGCAGAGTGGAAATAGCAACGCGGCGAGATGAGTGAGGATGTGTTTCATGACGATGGTTTGCGAGGCGGGATCTTCGTGATGGTTCTGATACTCCATTTCCCATGGTCGGCTTGCAAGTGGCACTCGATTAGGGACTACGCCGCCATGATGAAATCGCGTCCCTCGATCCAGCTGCGGGCGGTCAGGTAGGCGTGGATGGTTTCGCGCGCGCCGCGGTTGCCGACGCCGGTGACGATGAAACTGTCTTCGGTTCCCGGCAGGTCGTCGGCCATCAGCACCCGGCGTCCGTCGCGGTGGCGGTTGGATTTTTTCGGGTCCACATCGATGAATCCCTCAAAGCGGCATCCTTCCGCTTCCAAGGCATCGAAGCGCCGGCGGGTGATGCGTCCCGCGCCCCACAGCCAGAGATTTCGTGCGGGATCGACGTTCATCCGCAGCCAGCGCGCGAGGTAACGGCACTTGGTCTGATAGAACTGCTCCACCGCGTAGCGCGGGTCGGTTCGCGACAGCCGCGACGGCGGATCGTTCCACAGCAGCAGCTTGCGCGGCACTTTGCCGAAACGCGCGCCCGCATCCAGCCAACGCAGCCACAACTCGTAATCCTCCGGGAAATCCCCGTCGCGGTAGCCGCCGTGCCTGTCTAACAGGCCCCGGCGGAACATCACGCTCGGGTGCGCCACGGGCGACTCGATGAAGCGCCGCAGCTCGATTTCATCCGGCGTGCGCAGCGAGTTGATCCAATCGACATGCGCCGCGTAGCCCGCAGCACCGCCGCCGTATTCCACCAGGCAGGAAACCACGTCGAGATCCGGATGCCGCTGCGCGAAATCAAGCTGCGCCGCCAACCGCTCCGGATGCATCGTGTCATCCGCATCCATGCGTGCGATCCACTCGCCTGCGGCCGCCGTGCAGCCGGTTTTCAGGGCCTTTGCAATTCCCTGCGGCGGCGTTTGAATGACCTTCACTCGCGGATCGCGGCGCGTGAATCCGTCGAGCATCTCGGCCGTGTCATCGCTCGAACCGTCATTCACCGCGAGCAGTTCCCAGTCCGCAAAAGTCTGGTTCATGATGCCGCCAACCGCAGCTTCCAGTGTAGTGGCCGCGTCCCTGACGGGCATGACGATGGAAATCACACGGCTTGCTAGCGTCCGCCATGTGGGTTGGCAACACACGAACCGCCAACCGCATGTCCTGTCGCTGGAAATTGTCCCGACATGTGCGAAGTTCGTTTGCGTCAACCCGCATGGCCATGGATTCCCGCCCCGATGATGCGAGCAAACACGGCAGTTTCGAGATCCGGCTTGAAACCATCCGGAACGAACCGATCCGCCAGGAGGAAATCCACAACGAGCCGATTCACAACGAGACGATCCGCCTCGAGTCGATCCCCATCATGGATATCCACAACGACGAAATTCACAACGAGCCGATCCCACCCATCCGGAACTCTACGGATGCCGGTTGAAACAGGCTCAATACACCATCCGGAGCACACAGGCCGCCGGATGAAAATACGCTGAATGAAAAGCCAAAGAAAAATCGTTCAATTATTCGTCATTTAGCGAAATAACAAAAAATTAGCCTGGCGCTGTGGTGTTTCGGGATGTTTCCGGGGCTTGGCGTTTTGGCGGGTCAAAGCGCGGATCGATCTGCATCAAGCAGGGACGATGGGAGGGCCATACGGATTTCCTCAAAGGCTGTGACTTCTGGTTGGCGCGTCTGAGTTCACGCTGCGTGCTTCTTCCACTTCGAGGGAAAGATCAGCCTTTACTCAGACGCCTGGGGGATGGCGTCACATGATTTCCATGAATTGGCATCAGTTCATCGGTTCCAAGGCAGCCGCGTTGCCGATCCACAAGCCGAGATAGGGCCACTCGGCTTGCTCGCGCCACAGAAAGACGAAAAACGGCCGGTCGTAAATGAAGCGGCGCGGGACGGGCTTGGGTGGGGTGCCCCCGAAGGGATCGAGGGATACCTCCACCCGGACTTTGGCCCCCTTCTCCATCAGAATGAACCTGGTCTTCTGCTCCGCGCGGCCAATGCTCCATGGAACGCTTGGTTTCCCGTAGTAACGTCTTCCCTGCAACTTCCCTACGAAGTCGTTTTTCACATCGAGCGTCACGTAGGGGATGCGGATGTCGTCTTCCGCGTGAAGCCTTGTGTCATTCAATTGGTCCCGACTTGCGGGGTCATCGCGCCAGTTTTTCCGCCACTCGCGGAGCCACTTGCAGGCGGTTTGGAAATCCTGCGGCTGTGGCGGCAAATAAAGGATCACCTTGTCATCGATGTCTTTGCAGGAAACTTCGAGCGCGTGGGAAGCGTCATTCGGATGATAGGCGAGAACCCTTGTGGTCTGGCGATATCGTGCGGTGATCCCTCCGCGCGCGCCGAAGAATTGCACCGCTTGTTTCGTCTCGCCGAAAAGCAATGGCTGCTTCGCGCTTTTGAAAAACGGTTCCATAAACTCAATCTCGCGGTCCAGCAGACCGAAGCAGGCCAGGCCGCCGGGCAGCGGATTTCCAAGAGTGAAAGGCCCTTGCGCCTCGCCGGTCATTTGCGCCGCTTCCCGGTGAACGGTTGCGAGAAACTCCGGCGTGGACTCGCCCGCCCAGGTTTTCCATCTTCCCGTCGGCAAGGTTGTTTCCGCATCCCACTCGAAGGCGTCGAGTTTCGCCATGAGTTCGTTGGGCGGTTCGATCTTCATCGGTTTGCCGCCCAACTTGCGGTTCATCTCGTCCCATGTGGCCTGGAACAACGGCGACCAGACGACGGTCTTGTCCGCGGGCAAATCACCGGCCGGATCGATCACGGTCACGACCTCCGCCGCGGCGGTGGCGAGCAAAAAGGATGTTAGAAATGCGGAGCGCATCATGGGACCACGGGCAAGGCATCGCATTTCACAAACACCATCACCTTGCGGTCTGGATCGGCTTTCCCCAGGGCATTCTTCGGACTGAGAACACCCGCCAGTGTGTATTGGCCGGAGACGCAGCTGAAGGAGGTAGAGAGTTCCAGCATGAAAAACTCCGGCATGGACATCCTGAAAACATTCCCCGCCGCATCCTTTCCCTCGTGCCAAACGGTGTTGCCGGTGTGCCACAGCAACTCCGACACAATCCTCAAATCGATGTATTTGTAATCTTCGCCCACGGTCGGCTCGGCTTCCAACTTGCTGCCCAGATTCCGGGTCTCGAAAGCGGTCGGGAAGGCGGGATTCACGGGAAAGGGGGAAGCCAGTAATTCCTCCATTTGCTTCTTCGTCTTTTCGTCCATCGACGCCGGAGTGAATTCCGTCGGATAATTGAATTCCTCGCGGGAATGGGTGGTGAATTTATTGCCGCTTCTTCCTGTCACCATTTGGGTGTCGATCACCTTCGCCGCGTCCTTGTCCACCATGTCCTGCACTATCTTTCGCAAAGCAGTGGCATCTGCGGTCTCCGGCTTTTCCTTCATCATCAGCCGTGTAAGATCCTTGTGGGCCAACTCGACGAATTCCACCTGTACGCGAGCCAGTCTGGGTGCCTCGAAGACAGGATCGAAGGGGTCGTAGCCTTGCTCCGCCTGTGATTCGGTATCACCGCCGTTTTCAAAGGCAGGCGGAACTTCTTCCGCGAATGAAAGCGGCAGGGCGAGTGCTGCAATCAGTGGGAAGACTGGGAGTGCTTTCATGGGTTTGGCATTGCGATCGTCTCCAGACAAGCTGCCACATCCGGCAGTTTATCCGGGTCGAGCCATTCTCGGCGGAGGTGGAAGCCGGGGACCTGGGTGGAGCGGATGATTTCCTCGTCCTCGCCGAAGGCGGTCAGATAGCCGTCCTCGCGGCGGTAGAAGCGGTGATCGAGCGTCTGAGGATCGAGCACCCAGTATTCGTCCACGCCGTGTTCCTCATAGGCGGCGAATTTCGGGCCGACATCGCGGTCGGCCGTGCGCGGGCTGAGCACCTCGACGACCAGCGCGGGGGCGAATGGGATGTGCGAGTCGGGCAGGCTGGCGAGTTTCTCCGCGGGGATGAAGGCGAGGTCGGGGAGGAATACGTTGCGCGAGCCGAGTCGCACGGCGACGACTTCGCGGTAGAGGCGGCCGAGGCGGTGTTTCTCGATGTAGGCGGCGAGCAGGCGATCGACGAAATTGGTCAGGTCGGCGTGGCGGAGGTTGACGGGCGAGTGCATGAATTTTTCTCCATCGATGAGGTCGGCATGGACGCCGGGTTGCAGCCACTCGAGGAAATCCTCCGCGGTCCACAGCTCGTGACGGATGGTTTTGGATTCGGAGACGAGAGTGGGCATAGGCGAATCGATAGTCCGGAATCGCCGCCGGGGCAAGCTTGCGGGTGATTCGGCCCGATAGGTGGTGGAGATCAGAATTCCACTTCAGCGCCGGTTTCGCCGACTTCCACGGTGCCGCTGTGGATTTTCAGCAGGCTTTCCTGAAGGGCGGCGCCGGCTTCGGGTTCGCCGTGGACGAGCCAGACGCGCTCCTTGGGGCCGGTGGTGCGGTTGAAGTAATCGATGAGTTCCGAGTGGTCGGCGTGGCCGGAGAAGGAATCGACGGCCTCG
>DATISV010000441.1:0-2916 GCA_035468505.1 Luteolibacter sp.
TTCATGACGCTTGAAATTTAGTCCCGGCATGCGTTCCGGCGAGAAAAAAATAACCTTGAGGCGCAAAAGGATTCACCCGCGCCCGGCCGGAGCCGGACGCGGGTGTCCTCCATGAACGCATCCAAGCGTTCGAATTACCCAAGAAAATGTAGATCAGGGACCGCCGGGAGCGATGCCGCCTTGTCGGAATTCCAGCCGCAGACCGTTGGCGTTGTCCTCGATGTTGAGTCGCTTGACCCGGCGTCGAACCTCCTCCGGCGCGCCGGCCTTGTCCTGCTCGGTGTCCCAGGGCCCGGTCCAGGTGACGTTGCCCTGAAGATCGCGCACGGTGACTTCCTTGCCGCCATTGATGGATTTCAGCTCGATGCTTCCCTCCTCGTCCATCAGCCGGACAGTGGTGCCTTGATTCATCCGGATGCCGCCGAAATCGTGCGGAGGATCCGGCATGCCCTCCGCCATTTGAAGCATTCGCTCGTGCATCTGGCGCATCGCCTGGTCGAGGTCCGCCGGGACATCGTGGATGCCTTGACCGAAATCGAGCCTCGGCTCGGCCAAATTGCCTTCGAGCATGCGCCGGACGCGCTCGGCGAAGGGATCGGGGATGCCATCCAGATTCAGCCGTTCCAGCGGACGGATGGCGGGACCGGCCAAATCGGCGGGGCGGTTTCCGAGTGTGACGTCCAGTTTCCGGGCCTCGCCACGGCGGATCAGATCGAGCTTTGCGACATCGCCGGGTTTGCGGGAATTGATCGATGCGGTGAGATCGTCCGAGCAGGCGACAGGCTCGCCGGCGAAACGGGTGATGACGTCGTGCACTTCGAGACCGGCCGTGGCGGCGGGACTGCCGGGCATGACGGCGCGCAGGACGATGCCGCTTCCGGCATCCAGACCGAGGTGGGCGGCCAGCATGTCGGGCACCCGTTCGGCGACCACGCCGAGGTAGGCGCGCGCGGCGGCTGGCTCGTTACGCGGTGCCGCGGCCTCTTCCCCGGCCGGCGCGAGTTCCGGCGGCGGCGGAGCGTCGTCGGGCGGCGCCTCGATGGCGATCACCGGCGAGGCAAGCAACACGGCAAGCGACGGTGTGATGGCGATTCGGAAGCTCATGGTCGGACGAATTGTGTTTTCACTCATTACAGCGGAACACGCTGATCGATTTGTCTTTTCCGATAACCACTCAATCGGTCTTGGCGGGCACGATGAGATATTCCACGCGCGGTTGCTCGACCTGGTAGGTCCTGCCCTGTTCGTCCTTGAGCGTGACCTGCTCGCGATAAACGAACTTGAGCACGCGGTGCGGGCGGTTGTTGCCGTGAAGGATCACGCCTTCGTCGGTGGCTTCGCTGAGGCCGCGGTTGAGGCCGGCGGGCGTGAGGGGTGAAGGCAGAGGGGTGGCCGCGGGAGCGGGAGCCGCGCTCGAATTTTCTCCGGCGAGCGGCGCATCGATACGGGAACCCTGCGGCACGAACCAGCCGGCGAGCGCGCCCATGAGCGCCACCGCGGCGGCGGCGGCGAGCCAGCGGCCGCCACGACGGGTAACCTCGTTTGCAGGTTGCGCGGCCACCTTTGCCGGAAACGGCAGAATCTTGGGCGGCGATTCGGGAAACGGCAGATCCATCACCTCCGCGAGCAGGCGTTCGGTCATGTTGGGATCGAGCGCCAACGGCGCTTCGGCGCGCAGTTGGTGTTCCATGCCGAGTTCGAGCGGACTCGTGAAATCCCAGCTACCATCGGCGCATTGTTCGAGACGTTCCACAAAAGCGTCGTCGAGCGCCGCGGGGCGGAGCGCGCGCAATTCGTTTTCGAGGGCTGCGAGGTCGTCGGACATGTGGATCAGCGGATGCGGTCGGTTCGGATGGGGTCGGTTCAAATCGAAAGGTCTCCCCTGCGTCGCGCGCCCTTGAGGCTGCGCTTGAGGGCTTCAAGTCCATAGCGATACCGGGAGGCCGCCGTGTTTTGCGAAATACCGAGAATTTCCGCGATCTCGGCGAAGGTCCGCTCGCCCCAGATTTTCATCACTATCACTTCGGCGAATTTTTCCGGCAGTTCCTTGAGCTTCTCTTCAAGCTGCTCGCGCGTCTCGTCGTCGGACGATTCGCTGTCGAACCACGGATGGAATGACTCGTGACTCGCCTCCTCCTCGTCATGACCCACGGTGTCCTCGCGGCGCTTGCGGCGGTCGTCGCGGCGGCTCAGGTCGATCGCCAGTCGGCGGATCGTGGTATAAAGATATGGCTGCCACGCCTCGGTGCCGCCGACAAACTCGTCGTTGCGGATCTTTTCCACCAGCTTGACGAACGCGTCCTGCAACACGTCCTGCGCATCCTCGTAGGTGCGCGTTTGCTGGCGCGCGAAGAGGAACATCTTGGGACCATGCGTCTCGATCCACTCGCGCCATTCGGACGCGGCGGCTTCATGGACCTCTTTGACGGGGGTCAATGGTGGCATGGTGGGATCGATCTCGTTCATGGTAACTATGCCCGGGCGGGCTGTTGTCTCGGAAAACGCATGCCGCAGGAAAAAACTTCCGCGCCCGCGAGGGATATCGCGGTTTCCGCCGCAATGCCAGCCTTGGCCGCGGGCATTGACACGGCGTCGGCTGTGCCGCCACGCTCCGCGCATGTCACGTTTTGCCAACAAGATCGCGGTGGTCACCGGCGGTGGCCGGGGAATCGGTCAGGAAATCGCCCGCAAGCTCGCTGCCGAAGGTGCCAAGGTCGCGGTGGTCAGCCGCAGCGAGTCGAGCTGCGGCAAGGCCGCCGACGAGATCAACGCCGAGTTTCCCGGCGCGGCCAAGGCCTATGCCGTGGATGTGGCCGACCACGCGGCGGTGCAGGAACTCGCGAAACATATCGCCGACGACCTCGGCCCGGTGAACATCCTCGTCAACAACGCCGGCGTCACCCGCGACACGCTGCT
>DATISV010000442.1:0-3879 GCA_035468505.1 Luteolibacter sp.
GCTCCATCGATCCCATCGTCTCCAGCGAACATGCCATCACCCGCTCGTCCGTAACCAACAAGAAGGACATCGAAAAGGAACGCACCATGGGCCGAAAATTCACCATACCCTACGGCCTCTATAAAGCGCAGGGCTTCGTGAACCCCTTCCTCGCCAAGCAAACCGGCTTCAGCGATGCCGACCTCGAACTCCTCTTCCAATCCCTCGAAAACGCCTTCCAGTTCGACCAATCCGCCGCCCGCCCCGCAGGCAGCATGAATCCGCGGGATCTTCTCGTTTTCAAACACGACAGCGCCCTCGGTTCCGCGCCCAGCCACAAGCTGTTCGATGCCGTCACGGTCACCCGCAAAGCCGGCGTGGAAGTCGCTCGTTCCTTTGCGGATTACGATGTGTTGATTGACGAGTCGACCATCCCATCCGGCGTGACCCTCATCCGCCGAATCTGAATCCCCATGAACACGCTGCTTTTCAAAGTCGAACATGGCGACTGGTGCGCCGAACTCCAAATGCCCGCTACCTACGTGCTCGGCGACCTCGCGCACGCGATCCTGGATGCGGTCGGCTTCGACAGCGATCACGCCTACGGTTTCTATGACAACCTGAAGACCCCCCATCGGAGCAAGGAGCGATACACCCTCTTCGCCGACATGGGCGAGGAGGTGGACGAAGGCGATCTGGGTGTGGAACACATGCCCATCGATGCCGTGTTCAAGCCCGGAAGGAAGATGCTTTTCCTCTTCGACTACGGTGACGATTGGCGTTTTTCCGTGACATGTATGGCAGGCGAAGAGACGCGCGCCTTCAAGCGTCCCAAGATCCTGTCCATTACCGGCACGCCACCTGAACAGTATCCGGATGGGGAGGAGTAGGGGCAGCGGTTCATGAAGCGGGAGGGACATATGGGATTTGTGATATCAGATTCGAAAACGGGAAGATCCGGAAACCATGCTTGATGACGACCATCCCATCCCGATCTCCGCGCTCCAGCACTGGCTGTATTGCCCGCGGCAGTGCGCGCTGATTCACCTGGAGCAGGCATGGGCGGAGAACAAGTTCACGGCGGAGGGCCGGGTGATGCATGAGAACGCGCATGAAGGGGCGGACGAGAGCAGGGCGGGGGTGAGGATCACGCGCGGCATGCCAGTGGCGTCCCGGATACTGGGGCTCACCGGCCAGTGCGATGTGGTGGAATTCCATCGGGACGGCACGGTCCTGCCGGTGGAATACAAGCGCGGCAAGCCGAAGGCGCACCGCGCGGACGAGGTGCAGTTGTGCGCACAAGGGATCTGCCTGGAGGAAATGCTCGGCATCGGAATCGGCCGCGGCTGCCTGTATTACGGCGAGAAACGCCGGCGAACGGATGTCGTGTTCGATGCGGACCTACGCGAGCTGGTTCGGGCGACCGCCGGGGAAATCCGTCAATGCTTCGACTCCGGTATCACTCCCACTGCGCAATACGACCCGCGGCTTTGTGACGCGTGCTCCCTGATCGATCTGTGCCAGCCACAGGCGATGCGCTTGAAAAAGGGTGCCGCCGCGTGGTTTTCCTCCAATCTCAAATCTGAAATCTCAAATTCATGAAGCCATGACCTACGAACGATTCGAAGACCTGCCCGTGTGGCAGGAAGCCATCCGTCTTGCGGAGGGCTGCGAGGACTTACTCATCGCCGCCAAGGAGCGCATCACCTGGTCCAAACGCGATCAACTGGACCGCTGTTCGCTCTCGGTCTCCAACAACATCGCCGAGGGTTTCGAGCGCGGGACCAAGAACGAATTGCTCGCTTTCCTCTACATCGCCCGCGGCTCCGCTGGCGAGACGCGCTCGATGCTCTGCTATTTCGAGCGACGCCCGGCGCTGGTGGATTTCAAATCCGAGATTTCAAATTTGAAATCTTTGGCGGAGTCCTGCTCGCGGCAGCTTCGCAAGTGGGCGGACTCGTTGCAGAACTCGGAAATCGAAGGTCAGCGGCACTTGAACGACCGCAGCCGCGAAGAGTGGCGCAAAGGGCGTCAACAGAAGGAATCCCGCCAGGCATTCGATGCCATGATGCGCGAGGGCATGAGGAAATTCCCACCTGATCATCCCGCACGCATGGAGTGGGAGCGCAAGAACGGGCCGCTTGATTGAATTTGAAATCTCAAATTTGAAATTTGAAATCGATACAGCAATGAAGCGGCACCTCAACACCCTGTTCGTCACCCTGGAAGGCGCTTACCTGCGCAAGGACGGAGCGGCGGTGGAGATCCGCCATGAGGGAGAGTCGAAACTCCGCGTTCCGCTGCACAATCTCGACGGCATCGCCTGCTTCGGTTGGGACATTTCCTGCTCCGCCTCGCTGATGGCGGCCTGCGCGGAGGCGAAGGTATCGCTCTCGTTTCACACGCCCCACGGGAAATTCCTCGCCGCATCCAATGGTTTCACTTCCGGCAATATCCTGCTACGGCGCGAGCAATACCGCCGGGCCGACCACGAGCCCGCATCCGTGGCGATCGCCGCCAACATGATCGCCGCCAAACTCGCGAACACCCGCCACGTCCTGATGCGCGCCGCCCGCGATCACGGGGAAAAATCCGCCGAACGAGCCTACCATCTAACACGCGCCGCGGACTTCCTCGCCGTGCGGATCGGGCTTGTGTCCCGCGCCACCTCGCTCGAAACCCTGCGCGGCATCGAGGGCGATTCGGCCTCGGCGTATTTCGCGGCGTTTCCCCACTTGCTGACCAATCACGACCCGGCCATCGCCATCAACGGCCGTTCCCGCCGGCCGCCTCTCGATCCCGTCAACGCGCTGCTTTCCTTCCTCTATGTCCTTCTCATGCACGATTGCCGCAGCGCTTTGGAAAGCTGCGGGCTCGATTCGCAGTGCGGCTTCCTCCACCGCGACCGCCCGGGCCGGCCTTCGCTGGCACTGGACCTGATGGAGGAATTCCGCGCTTTCCTCGCGGACCGCACCGTGCTCTCGCTGCTCAACCGCCAGCAGATCACGCTCAAGGATTTCGAGATCAAGGAAAACGGAGCCGTGCTTCTCAAGGACGACTCGCGGAAAAAGGTCCTCACTGCATGGCAGGAGCGGAAGCAGGACGAAATCACCCATCCCTTCCTCGATGAGAAAACCACCGTAGGACTCCTGCCGCATCTCCAGGCACGACTGCTCGCCCGCCACCTCCGCGGGGACATCGACGCTTATCCCGCATTCCTGGCACGCTAGGCCCGCTTTCGCGGGCAATTTCAAATCTCAAATTTCAAATTTGAAATCATGTATATCCTCGTCACCTATGATGTCTCCACCACCACCCCGGCCGGAAAAGCCCGGCTCCGAAGGGCAGCGAAAACCTGCCTCGACTACGGCCAGCGTGTGCAGAACTCGGTCTTCGAGTGCAAGGTCGATCCCGCGCAACTCGTCACCCTCAAAAACCGTCTTTTTGAAATCATCAACGAGGAAACCGACAGTCTGCGCTTCTATCACCTCGGTTCCAACTGGCACCACCGGGTGGAACACCACGGTGCCAAACAGGGATACGATGTTGATGGGCCGCTGGTTCTTTGATTGGGTTTCCGCAAGTCTTGGCACATCCCGCGCGAACCCCGAATGGACGTGACATCCCCGCAGGGTTCGCGCAGGCGGCCATGCCTTGATTTCAAGCTCTTTGACATCATTCGTTAGGAAAAGCCCTGCGGCGGTCTCCTGATTTTTTCACAGGTTCGCGGATCATTCTCTTCTTTCCCTAGGGAGATAAGGCTTTCAGACTCCCGCTGTCGCCCCTCGCAAGAGGGGCGCGGATTGAAACATCAGTAACCTGATTGGACATGGCAAGCGCGGCGAGTCGCCCCTCGCAAGAGGGGCGCGGATTGAAACCGGCAATGTGACGCTGGTCGCG
>DATISV010000443.1:0-2544 GCA_035468505.1 Luteolibacter sp.
TCCCTGGCGAAGGCGGTGGTGCCTTCCTGGTGCAGGCTGTTCTTGAGCCGCTGATAGAGCGCGAGCGAATTGCGGAGATTGAAGATCGCAGACTGGAAAGGAGTGCGTTTCACCGCTTCGGTGTCGGCCGCGAGCTTGCCCTCCTCCTCGATCTTCGGGATGTATGGCTTCAATTCGGCATAGGTGCAGAATTTCTTGTCCGCCTGCGGCCAGCCGAACATGCCGAGCACTTCCTGGTTGGCCACGGCGAAAACCGGATGTCCGTCGGCCTTGGCGGGATCGAACAACACGTCGGCCAGCCACTGCGAGGCGCTGAGTTTGCCGCCGTCCGGCAGGCGCGCCGTCTGCTTGCCGCGGAGGATGAGCAGCGAATTGCGGGCCACGGTGTCGAGCGGCTTGATGCGGCCGCCGACGAGCACCGGGATGCGCTTGAAGGACGAGAGGTCGAACTCGTCCGCCTGATAGCCTGGCGCGCGCCACGAGGCGGCGATCCAGACGGCGGCGAGCAGCAGAACGAGGTATGGGACGAAGCGTTTCATGGCGTGTGGGCTACCTTGTTGCGCCGCGCGAAGCGGCCGAGATGGAGGGTGAACTGATAGATCAGGCCAAGCGACACCATCAGGCAGGCGATGTAGGGGGCCTGATAGCTCGGATTTCGCACCACCTGGAGGACGGTGCCGCTGTTGTCCTTGTCGTAGCCGGACTGATAATAGGTGTCGCCGCGGTAACGCAGCGGATGATTCATATAAATGAGCACCTGGCGGTTTTCTTTCAACTCGGGGTCGTCGAGCACCACCTTGCTGGAGAAGTCCTTGGGAATCTGCGTGCCGGGATAGGTCTCGTGGGTGAATTCGAGCAGTTTCAGGCTGTAGGGTTTGTAATGGCGCGCGGGGCGGAGCTGGATGGAGAAGCGGCGGCCAGCCACCTCGAAATTCTGTGCGGCGGCCAGGGCGTCGGACAGCAGCCAGGTGCCGAGCGGTTCGCCGTTTTCGGGGACGATTTCGACGACGGCGCTCATGATGTCGCGCTCGTCGAGCTTGGTGGCGCGCGGGGTCGATTTCACCGAGACCCGCTGGCCGGTTCCCATGGTGGCGGCCGGCACCGCGGCGCCTTCGCGGGTGATCATCTGGAGGTTGGAGTTGAGATAGAATCCGCGCACCTCCATGCGGAACGGCAGCGCATCGCTGGTGATGGTCCCGCCATCGGCCAGCCGCTCGCCGGGAATCGCGGTGACTTGCTCGAATTCCGGATCGGTGAGATCGGACACGGCGAGCTCCATCCGCGAGCTGTCCTCGGAGTAGTTCCGGCTCTCCCCTTCCCTGATGCGCATGTAGCTTTCCACCGAGAACAGATCGGTGGCGAGACCGCCGGCGAGCATGACGATGAGGCCGAGGTGGGTGAGCTGGGTGCCGACCTTTTCCCAGGTCCATGCGAACATGCGGATGTGCGCGGCGATCAGATTGACGAGCAGCACCGCGCCGATTAAGTGGCCGCCGGGAAACACCGGGATGCGGAAATTCCCGCCGGGTGCCTGCCACCAGACGAGCCAGCTTTGGAAATAGGCCTCCTGCACGAAGTAGAGGCCGAAGCGCACCTGCGCCAGCGTGCCGGCGAAGACCAGCACGAAGGCCGCGGCAAGGCACCACATGGTGAGACGCAGCGAACACAGCGCGTCCAGAAAGCGGATGAGGATTTTCATTACTCGGCAGTGTGGAAGCGAATGGATTCCAACAACGTGGTGAACTTCGCCATCTCGGCGCCCACCACGGCGTCAGGCCCGGAGAACTTGAAGAACCAGGTGTTCTCGCCGTGGCGCGTCCAACCCGCCGCGAGCCGTTGGCCGTTGTGGCTGAAGTCCACCATGGATAGGGTCTTGGGTCCGGCGGTCACATTCCGGACGAGCGCGGGAAGCTCCGCCGCGGTCACCGGCGGCAGGCCGATCTGGCCGCGCCAGCGGTTGACATTGTCGAGATCGCCTCCGACATCGCCGGGAAAATGGGTGACAGCCAGTTCCGCCTTCGCATCCCCCGCGCCGCGAGCGACCAGCGTGGCGTAGCGCATCGTGCTGGCATTCGGATCGGGCGTCCATCCATCCGGTGTCTGCCAGGTGACGCGGCCGTCCTTTCCGCCACCGGCAGTGCCCGCAACGGATGGGTGATCCGCATGGGTGGCGGTTTTTTCATCCGGCGGACAACACGGCGGCTCGGCACCAGCCGCTCCTGATGAAACGGGCGGAGTGGTCGCTTGCTTTTGTTCGCCATCCTGCTCGACGGGTTTCACCGATTTCACCCATTCAAGGAATGCCTGCTTGTGCGCCGCGGTGAGTTCGGCATTGCCGCGCATCCGGAAAAACCAGCCATCGTCGCCGCGGGTGACGATCGCCGCCACGAGCCGGCCGTTGGTCAGCGGATCGGCTCCTTCAGGGAGGCCCTCGATATCCACCGCCACCGCACTGCCGGCGGGCGTGGTGAGCTTTTCGACACTTTGATCCAGGGCAGCCTGATCGATCGGTCCGAGCCCCTGCTCTTCGCGCCAGCGGTTGAT
>DATISV010000444.1:0-6727 GCA_035468505.1 Luteolibacter sp.
CTGAAAAAACAGGTCCGCGCGCTGTTGCAAACCTCGCCAAGCCCCGAGATCGACGCCCGCGGCAACCTGCGGCTGATGTCCGCGCTGCGTCCCACCGAGACCTTCATGCTTTCGATGAAGCTCTCGTTTTTCGCCGGCATCGTGGTGGCATTTCCACTGCTGCTGATGTATGTGCTGCAATTCGTCCTGCCCGGCCTGCACGGCCACGAGCGCAAGATGATGTGGCCGGCGCTGCTCGTCGGTTTCGGTCTGTTCCTCTGCGGCGTGTTCTTCGCCTACTTCGTGGTGCTGCCGCGCGCGCTCGATTTCTTCTACACCTGGAGCGGCAGTCTCGGGGTCTCCAACGACTGGCGGATCGGCGAATACATCTCGTTCGCCACCCGCTTCACCCTGCTCTTCGGCCTCTCCTTCGAACTGCCGGTGGTCGTCATGGTGCTGGTGAAACTCGGCCTGCTGAGCTACGAGACGATGTCGCGCTCGCGCTCCTACGCGGTGCTCGCCATCTTCGTCACCGCCGCCATCCTCACCCCCACCCCGGACGCCTTCACGCTCACGCTCATGGCACTGCCGATGTACGTGCTCTATGAAATCTGCATCTGGCTCGCATGGTTCGACGCCCGCCGCAACCGCCGGACCGAGGAACAGGAAGCCCGCGAACGCGAGGAGCAACGCCTCGCCGCCGGTGACCATGCGCATGATTCCGACGATCATCAGGATCACTACGACCACGGCCACTACGACGATCCTTATCACCAGGCCGACGAGGCCGGCGACGACGGTTATTCGGACGAATACGAACAACAGGACTTCCACGACGATTTCCCGGACGACCCGCCCGAGATCGACACCGACGACAAACCCCGCTGACGTTTTTTCATGGCCCAACCGACCAACCAGCCCCAAGCCAGCGCGCGCTCGCCCTTCGCCGGTTGCGCGATCCTGATCGCGGCGCTGCTGGTGATGGTGTTTCTGATCGTTTTCTCGGTCGTCACCCTGTTCCGGCAATACGCCGAAATCGAAAAGTTCACCGCCGCCTCGCCCGCCAAGCTGGAGATCACCACGCTCGCCGATCGAGAACAAGAACTCAACTCGCTGGCCGAACAGATCGAGCGCTTCCGCCAGGAACTCGCCGGCGACGGCGACGCCACGCTCGCCCTCAGCGTGGAGGAAATGAACCTCGCCATCGCCGCCTACGAGCCGTTCAAAGACCTGCGCGGCACCCTCCACGTGAGCGAAGCCACCGGGGAAACCATGCGGCTCGAAATCGCCTTCCCGCTCAACGGCAAGCCGCGACTCGCACGCGAGGGCGAAGGCGGCTGGATCACTTCCGACTCGCGCTACCTGAATGCCACGCTCGTCGCGCGGCCCGTGCTCCTCAGCCGCGAACCGGTGCTGCGCATCGAAGCCATCGATGTCCCCGGCGCGACCGTGCCCCGGGAGTTCATCGAACAAATGTCGCCCTACCGGATCGCCGAGCGCTATCGCGATCACAAGGCGCTCGGTCCGGCGATGGCGAAACTCACGCGAGTCGAACTCAAGGACGGCAAACTGGTTTTTTCCCGCGTGGCCGGCGAGGCACCGGAGGACCAGATCAGCGACGCACAGGTGGACCGCATGAGCAGTTGGTTTTTCACCGTGCTGGGTGTGGCAGCCAGCCTGTTCCTGGTCTTCGCCGGCACCGTCATCTTCATCGGCCTGAGGGCGAAAAAACACCGCTCATCCTGAACACGGCGGATCATGTTGGAAGACGATTTCACCTATGTGCTGCGCAAGGCGCTGGCCGGCCACCAGCTCGCACCCGCCGATGCCGCGGCCGCCGCCGGCATCTCCGAACGCGCCGTCATCACGTTGCTGCGCGGCACTTTCGACCCCGCGACCGCCCGCCGCCTCGCACCCGTGCTCGGGCTGAATGCGGAGGCATTCGCAACCCACGCCGACTACGATCCCGAACCGCCCGCCCTAACGGAAATCCAGCGCCTCGACCTGCCCTTCGGCCCGGACCAGGTGAACGCATGGCTCGTCAGCGGCGGCGACGAAACCATCCTGATCGATGCCGGCTACGAAAGATCCGACATCCTGCGCGAACTCGACGCGCGCCTGGGCCGCATGCCCGACCGTGCCTTCATCACCCACGCCCACCGCGATCATGTCGGCGCTCTGCGTGACCTGCGGAACGCCGGCGTGCCGGTGCATGCCGCGGACATCGCGGGCACCCTGGCCATGAATCCCGGCGACCGCGTCTGCGCCGGTTCGCTCGTCGTCGAGGCCCGCGACCTCTGCGGCCACGCCGATCCCGCGCTCGGTTTCCTGATCCACGGCCTGTCGCAACCGGTGTTCGTCACCGGCGACGCCCTCTTCGCCGGCTCGATCGGCGGCTGCGCCACGCCGCGGCTCTATCAGACGGCGATCGCGCGGCTGCGACGCGAACTCGCCGCCCTGCCGGACGAAACCGTCCTGCTCCCCGGCCACGGCCCGGCCACCACCTTGGGCCAGGAACGCGCGCGCAATCCGTTCCTGTGAATCCGGTTCATCCCGCGATGCCTCACATCCCGAAGCTCGGCTTCGCCAGCATCCACAGCGCCATCGCCATCCTGATCAGGTTCTCGGTCAGTGAGATGAAACCCAGCGGCACCTGGCTTCCGCCGCCGACACAGGCGCAGTTGAGGTCGCGTTTTTCGATATAAACCGCCTTGATGATGGACACCGCGCCGATGGTGCTGACCACCAGCACCACGGGAGCCACTGCGAATGTGGCCAGTCCGGCGATCATCAGGACACCCGCGCCCGCCTCAACCACCGGATAGACATAGGCATAGGGCACGTAATGGCGGGCCAGCAGGTCATACTGGACGAAACCCGTCGCAAACGACAGCAGATCCTGCAGCTTGAGAATGCCAAGCACGCACATGCTGAAAGCGACGAACAACTCCAGCACGCCGATCACCGACAGCGAACCGGCCATCGCCCAACCCGTCGTCAATGCCATCAGCAACGTCACGGCAAACACCGCCACCACCGGCTGATAGGTTTTTCCCTGCTTCGGGTCCGGCCCCTTGCCCAGCTTTTCGCGCAAGGCATCGTAGCCGCCGATGCGCTCGCCCTCGATGAAGATCTGCGGAGTCTCGTCCACCCCGTGTTTCTCCTTGAAGCTCTTGGCGTCCCTCTCACTCGCGAGGTGCCGGTCCGTCACCCTGTAGCCCGCCCGTTTCAGCAGGTCCTTTGCCTTGATCCCCCAGGGACAGAGGTGGCTTGACGTCACTATTCGATGAATTTCCGCGGTTTTGCTCATAAGTTTACTTCCTTTGTTCAAGCGAAAGCCTCCGGGGCATTTGTCAAATCATGATCCGGCGGGCGCGCTTTTCCGGTTTCCCATCCCGGCATTCGCGTTCATGGTTCCGCGCATCCGCACCATGTCCCACCTGCTCGATATCCAAGACCTGAAAGTCCATTTCCACACCCGCGACGGCGTGGTGCGCGCCGTGGACGGCGTCTCGCTCACCGTCGATCCCGGCGAGGTGGTCGGCATCGTCGGCGAGTCGGGCTCCGGGAAATCGATCACCGTCTATTCGCTTTTGGGACTGGTTCCCATGCCACCCGGCCGCATCGAGGGCGGCCGGGCCCTGTTTCAGGGAACCGACCTGCTGCGGCTAAGCGAATCCCAGCTCCGCAGCTACCGCGGGCGGAAAATCTCGATGATTTTCCAGGACCCGATGACCTCGCTCAACCCCTACCTGCGCATCAGCACGCAGTTGGTCGAGCCGCTCGCCATCCACGAGAACCTGCGTGGCAAAAAAGCGCTGCACCGCGCGATCGAAGCGCTCGAACAGGTCGGCATCGAGAAGGCCGCCACCCGCATCCACAGCTACCCGCACGAATTTTCCGGCGGCATGCGCCAGCGCGTCATGATCGCCATGGCCCTGATCACCCGCCCGGACCTGCTCATCGCCGACGAACCGACCACCGCGCTCGACGTCACCGTGCAGAAACAGGTGCTCGACGTGATCCGCGAGATGCAGCGCGAGACCGGCACCGCCGTGATCTTCATCACCCACGACCTCGCGGTGGTCCATGAAATGTGCGACACCGTCAACGTTCTCTACGCCGGCCGCGTGGTGGAGAAGGCCAGCGCCGCGGAACTCGTCCGCCACCCGCTGCACGCCTACACCCGCGGACTCTACCGCTCGAATCCCTCCGCCCACCACAAGGGCGAGGAACTCTACTCGATCCCCGGCCTGCCGCCCGACCCCTCGCGGCTGCCCGCCGGCTGCGCGTTCCGCCCGCGCAACACGCTCGGCGACCCGTCGCTCTGCCTCACCGACCGCCAACCCGATCTCGCCGAAATCGAACCCGGCCACTTTGCCCAGAACTGCCCGGGATGCCTGGCGGCCGGGAGGTGATGCAAGCCACACGATACCAGTCCATGGGAATCGTTCGTGCTATCCATTGTAATTATTGACTACCAGGGAACCACAAGGAGCGGCGAAACGCCCGGCATTTCATGGACATCCGCACGCTTCTCCGAGCCACTGCCGGGGTCGATTTCCTTGTTGATCGCAATTCCCCGGGTGGTCGTCGCTCTCGCTCCTCGACCCGGGGCTACCCGCTTTTCATCCCTTCGGGATGATGAGAAACAAGAGCTAACGAATCCTCAACTTCCTGCCACCGATTGCCAAGACCCCGCAAACCAGGCACAGCAGGATCCCCGCCCATGAAAACCCGGCGGAAGCGCGCTTGAGTTCCAACTCGATGGCCATCGGGCGTTCGCCGTCCACTTGCACGCTGCGGCCGAATTCGAGCACGGTGCCGCGTTCGGGCAGGGTGACATCCAGCGCGGCGGGCGCGGGTTCGGCGGCGAGTTGTTGGGCGACGATGCGGTTGGCGATTTCCTTGAGCGCGGCGTTTTCGTCGGCGGTGTTGCCTTCGAGGAAGCGGTCGAACTGTTTGGGATCGTAGTTATATCTTCCCTGGAGCACCGGGTTCGCCTCGGCGGCGCGTTCGAGTTGTTCGTTGTCGGCCTGCGGCGCGGCGTAGCGGTTATCGAGCACGAGCTTCTGACGGCGGGTGTTGAGGCCGAGCACCGCTTGTTGGGTCTTGAGTTGGCGCAATTGCACGCGGGCGTCCTCGCCGGAAGCGGCGTCGAGCAGACCGTTGTTGACCGCGTTGCTGAGTGCCATGCTGGCTTTGTCCTGCTCGCCGGCTTGCAGCCAGACGTTCGCTTGGTCGAGTTGGGCCACGGCGCTTTGGGTGTCGCTTCGGCGTTTGCTGAGCACGAACGATTGATAGTCTTCCAGTTTGAATGTGCCGTGTTGCTGTTTCTGCTTCAGATCGAAATCGCCGTCGTGATCGGCGAGCCGCCAGCCTTCCGGCACGAGCACGCGCCAGGTGAGGTTTTCCATCGGCACATCGAGCACCGGTCCTTCGATGCGACGGCCTTTGTGGGTTCCAGCCGAGTAAACGAAGCGCACGACCGCGGGTTTGCCATCGCCCGGCGACGGGAAGACATGGAACAACCAGTCCTCGCCCTCGCGCACCAGCGGCGCGCCCTCGTCGTTGACCCTGACGTTGAACAATTCCGCGCTCTCCGGCAGTTTGAGGCGCAGGGTGCTTTTGTCGGTGACGTGAAGTTTCAAATCCACCGCGGTGAGCGCGTCGCCTCTGGCGGACATGAGCGTGGTCAGCGTGCCTTCGGAGACGCGCAGCTTGCGGAGTCCGGCGAGTTCATGGCGTTTCAGGATCACCGGCAGCGGTCCTTCGGGTTCGGCCACGCGGAAGGACATGATCGGAGCCGCGCCGCCCGCGGCATTGCCGAGCGTGGAGCGCACCACCGCCCAGTCGGTGCGCTGCCAACCGCGTGGCAAAGCACCGGCTTCGAGTTCGAGCCGTCCGCCCGATCTAACAGCAACGAAGTAGTTCAACTGCTTCACCTCCTCCAACACGACCGGCTCGATCGTTTCCTCGCCGCTCTCCGCGCCGGGGCGCTGGTATTCGAGATCGACGGTGGTTTCACCGGCGAGTCCGCGTTGGAAGCGGATTTCATACAAACCGTCCTCGCCCTCCACCGGCACGAGGTCGGCGACGGCGGTGCCGGTGGCGCGGACGGTGGCTGCGGCGGTTTCATCGAGCCCCGGGATGCGCACGCGCATCGATTTCACGGCGGCGTTTTCGATCCGGTATTGGATCGCCACCTTGGTGAGCAACTGCCCTTCGCGCAGGGTCGCGTCGTGGAAAACCCGCGCCGTCACCCACGGATCGAGGCGGCTGATGGAAAGTCCGAGCGACCAATCGCCCTGCAACAAACGATAGGCCAAGGCCCCCGGTCGCGACGCGGCGCGGGAGGTTTCGGTTTTGCCTCCCGCCAGTTCGCGCGGGTCGAGTTGCGAAACATTGCGGCGGCCGGTCGCGCGCACCTGCAAGCCACGCTCGGGCACGACTGTTAGAAATCCGGTCTCGCGCGATGCCCCACGCAGGCTGACGCGCGGAACGCTCCAGTTTTCCTGCGCGCCGGTCGGACGACCGGTCAATGTGAGGTTGAAATTCCGCAGGCCGATCGTCTTGCCTGTCAGGTGGAACGTGAGCACGCGTTTGCCGTCGGTTTCCGCCTCGGTCCAATGGCTCAGTCCTTCGCCGGTCGCGCTTTCGATTTCGAGTCCGGAGGGCACGTCGAGATCGAGACGGAACACGCCTGCGCGCGTGATGTGGATCGCGAGATCGGTGGCGATGACGAGCC
>DATISV010000445.1:0-2641 GCA_035468505.1 Luteolibacter sp.
CGCCGAACAGGAAAACGATCGATTCGCCCGGGTCCACGCCGTTCACCGGCCGCGGATTGTCCGCCGTGAACGCGCTGTCCACCTCGAAGCCGATGTTCGTTCCGCCCGGCAGGTTCGCACCGTCGGTGCGGGCAAACGAAACGCCATCGCTGTGCGACAGGATCGTCACATTGTTGCCGGCGGTGCCGCTGCGGTCCTCGAAGAAAATCCGCGTCACCGTCGGCCGCGTCCCAGTCACTCCGGGATCTCCCGGTACGGAATCGTTGCTAATGCTCACCGAAACTCCGCCGGTCGCGGTCACGATCAGCGCGTTCAGATCGATGTATTCCAAATCCGAGAAATTCGATACGCCATCGAACTCAAAAGGCGTGAAATCCAGCGAGGTCTGGGCGTTGACCGAAGCCACGCCGATCCACAAGGCGGCGAGTGTTGGAAGCGCAATGCGCCCGTAATGTCTCAAGGCATTCATGGGGGGAATGAGGGGGAAAACGTCTGTTTATCGCACCGTCGGGAGGCCGACACAACAAATTATTAGTCAATTGGTTGTGAATATACGGATGAAGCAAAATTTCAACTTCCCTGAAGCATTCGTGGTTCTCGTTTCTTCGAATTGGATCGCCATGTTTCAAACATCGGGTTTCCGGAGATGAATCCTGCGGTGCCAGGTCCCATCGGCCTTCGCGATATGCGCAGGTTTCGCCAATTGCTGCGTTGTCGCGTGCCGTGTGTGGCGGTGAACTCGACATCGTGCCCGCGGCATCGGACATTCCCACCGAACCGCGGCCCATGGAAATCATGCATGCCGCGGCGCTATGTGCCCGATAAGGCACGTCGATTGCTAGATACACCCGAACCATCATCCCCATGACCGAACCCACTGTTTTCAATCCGGGCGGCAAACGCCGCGTCTTCGTCACCAAGGAACTCCCCGGCAAGCACTGGATCGAGGTGCTCACCGCCGCCGATTGCCGGATCGAGGTCGCGCCGGGCACCGAAATCCTCAGCAAGGAAGCAATCCTATCAGCCATCGGCGACCGCTGCGACGCGGTGATCGGCCAGCTCACCGAGCCGTGGGGCGGCGAGTTGTTCGCCGCACTCAAGGCCGCCGGCGGCACCGCCTACAGCAACTACGCCGTGGGCTACAACAACGTCGATGTCGCCGCCGCGACGAAATGCGGCATCCCGGTGGGCAACACGCCCGGCGTGCTTACGGAAACCACCGCGGAAATGGCGATCGCGCTGACGTTTTCCGCCTCGCGCCGCGTCGTCGAGGCCGACCGTTTCATGCGCTCCGGCAAGTTCCACGGCTGGCTGCCCACGATGTTCATGGGCCAGCTTTTCCACGGCAAGACGGTGGGCATCATCGGCGCCGGCCGCATCGGCGCCGCTTATGGCCGCATGATGGTGGAGGGCCACAAGATGAATCTGGTGTATTACGATCTCCATCCGAACCAGCAACTCGAAGGCTACATCGCCGATTACGCATCACTGCTCGAAAAAAACGGCGAGCCGCCGGTGACCTGCCGCCGCGTCGAGACCGTCGAGGACCTGCTCCGCGAAGCCGACCTCGTCAGCATCCACACCGTGCTCGACGACTCGACCCGCCACCTCATCAACACCGGGCGCCTCGCCCTGATGAAACCCGACGCCGTGCTCGTCAACACCGCCCGCGGTCCCATCATCGACGAAGCCGCGCTCGTCGCCCATTGCCAGGCGAATCCGGATTTCCGCGTTGGTCTCGACGTCTTCGAAAACGAGCCAGCGATGGCACCCGGCCTCGCCGAGTTGGACAACGTGGTGATCGTTCCGCACATCGCATCCGCCACCACCTGGACGCGCCAGGGCATGGCCTCGCTCGCCGCCTGCAACGTCGCCGCCATCCTGCAAGGCCATCCGGTTTGGAAGGGCAATGACGTCCTGCCGTTCCTCCAAGGCGAGCCGCCCGCCGCCGCCCCGAGCATCGTCAATGCCGCGGATCTAGGACTTAGCTGAAGACAAACATATCACATCATCATGAAAATCGCCGACCGCATCGCACGCCTTGGAACCGAAACCGCCTTCGCCGTTTCCGCGGAGGCCGCCGCCTTCGCCGCCAAGGGCAACCACGTCTATCCCTTCCATCTCGGAGACCTCAACCTGCCGACGCCATCCACAGTCGTCGAAGGCGCCATCAAGGCGATGCGCGACGGCAAGACCGGCTATTGCCCTAACGCCGGCATCCAGCAGCTCCTCGAGGTGCTCGCCGCAGACATCACCAAGACCCACGGCATCGCCTATCAGGCGGAAAACGTCGCCATCCAGCCCGGCGGCAAGCCGGTCATCGGCAAGTTCATCCAGGCGGTGATGAACCCCGGCGATGAAGTGCTCTATCCGAATCCCGGCTACCCGATCTACGAATCGCAGATCGAATACCACGGCGGCACCGCCGTGCCTTATGGCTATATCGAGAGCGAGCACGGTTTTGCCATCGACCTGGAGATGATCCAGCGCTCGATCACCCCGAAAACCCGCATTCTGATCCTCAACGATCTGCAAAACCCCATCGGCGCGGAAGCCAGCCCCGAGGAGTTCGAACAACTCGCCCGCATCGTCGAAAACCACGACCTGATGGTGCTGTGCGACGAGGCCTATTTCGAAATGC
>DATISV010000446.1:0-8187 GCA_035468505.1 Luteolibacter sp.
GGCTGTATGGTATAATAATCGGCTCAGGCACGGGGTGGGCGGCGATCGCCGCCACGTCCGCCGCCACCGCGGTTGCCTGGCGGGCGGGCGCTGCCGTCGTCTTCCTTTTTGTTGATCCAGCATTTGACGCCGATGATGCCGTAAACGGTGCGGGCTTCGGCGAAGCCGTAGTCGAGCGGCACGCGCAGGGTTTGAAGCGGCACCTTGCCTTCGCGGTAACCTTCGGAGCGGGCGATATCGGCACCGCCGAGGCGGCCGGCGACGCGCAGGCGGATGCCTTCGGCACCGAATTCCATGGCGGTCTGGAGCGCGCGTTTCATGGCGCGGCGGAAGCTGATGCGGCGCTCGAGCTGGACGGCGATCTGCTCGGCGACGAGCTGGGCGTCGAGTTCCGGCTTGCGGATTTCGATGATGTCGATCTTGACCTGGGCACCCTTGCAGATGTCGGTGAGTTCCTTGGTCATGATTTCAATCTCCTTGCCCTGGCGGCCGATGATGAGGCCGGGGCGGGAGGTGTGAAGGGTGACGCGGACGCTGTTCCATGCGCGCTCGATGACGACGCGGGCGAGGCCGGCGTTTTGCAGCTTGTTCTTGAGGTATCCGCGGATGGCGAGGTCCTCGTGCAGTTTGTCGGTGTAGTCCTTGCCGGCGGCGTACCACTTGGAGCGCCAGTCCTTGTTGACGGCGAGACGGAAGGCGATGGGGTTGACTTTCTGGCCCATGATGGATGGTGGATGGTGTTGCGGTGCGGGGATCAGGCTTGCTCTTCGGCGGCGGCCGGGGTTTCGGCGGCGGGTTCCTTGGATTTCTTGGCGGCCGGCTTGCGGGCGGGCTTGGATTTCTTCTCGGGGGCGGAGCCGGTGAGAGTGATGGAGATGTGGCTGGAGCGGCGGATGATCGGGCCGGCGGCGCCTTTGGCACGCGGTTTGTAGCGGCGGAGCATCGGAGCGTCTCCGATCACGGCCTCCTTGATGATGAGGGTGTCGGCGTCGAGCGAGAAGTTGTTCTCGGCGTCGGCGATGGCCGTCTTGAGGGTCTTGCCGATCAGCACGGCGGCCTTCTTGGGAGTGAAGGTGAGGATATCCAAGGCGTTGGAAACGGGCAGTCCTTGGATCTCCCGGGCGACGTCGCGCGCTTTCTTGGGCGAGAGACGGACATATTTGCTGGTGCTTTTGACTTCCATGGTGAGGAGGACGTGAGGGGTTATTGCGCTGATGGTTGAGTTTCCAAAATGGCGAGGTCGCCGGGACGCGGCTTGAGTTCGGAGTTGTCGAGGGCTTCGACGAAAAGGCCGCTGACGCTGTGGCGGACGTCGGCGAGGATGGCTTTGCCGTATGGCTGTTGGCCGCGGGTGAGGCGGAAGGTCATGCCGATGCGCGCACCCTGGCTTTCGCCGATATTGAGGACCAGCATTCCGCTCTCCTGATCGAGGCTGACGATGCGGGCCTGCTGGAGCGATCCGGTGCGGACTTCGGGGCGCGGCTTTTGGCGCAGGCCCAGCACGGCGTCAAGCTCTCTTAAGGAGGTTTCGACACGCATGCGGGCGTCGGGATCGGAAACGACGGCCTGGCGGAGGTATTCGTTGACCGCGGCGGTCAGGCGGGTGGCGGTGGCCTCGAGTTCGGAGATGCGTTCGTTGGCGATCTGGAGATCGGCGGCGGCCTGGACGAGGCGGTCGTTACCGCCGTCGAGGAGGTTTTTGCCGAGAGCTTCGAGGCGCTCGCGGACGCGGTCGAGTTGTTCGACGGCCAGTTTTTCGCCGCGGTTGGCCTCGGCGAGGCTTTGTTGGAGGAGGCGGTTGCGCTCCTCCAGTTCGGCGATGGCGATTTGGAGTTTCTCCGCATCGGGCGCCGTCTGCGCCGCGCACATCCCGGCGGCGGCCAACAGCCCGGCGAGGGCGGCGGCGGCGGCTTGGAATTGGATGGCGCGGATCATGGCGGGTGCGGACGGGAAACGGATTACTTCTTACCGATGCCGCCGTGCTGGCGGAAGATGCGGGTCGGTGCGAATTCGCCGAGTTTGTGGCCGACCATGTTTTCGGTGACGTAAACGGGCACGAAGGTCTTGCCGTTGTGGACGGCGAAGTTGTGGCCGACGAAGTCCGGGGTGATCATGGAGCGGCGGCTCCAGGTCTTGATGGGCTTGCGGTCGGATCCGGCTTCGGCAACGGCGTCGATCTTGGCAAGGAGCTTCTGATCGACGAAGGGGCCTTTCTTTAGGGAACGTGGCATTGGAGCGTGATTCGGTTAGACGTTGGGAAGGGTTACTTCTTCTTGTTGCGGGGCTCGACGATGAAGACGCTGGTGGTCTTCTTGTGATGGCGGGTCTTCTGGCCCTTGGCGTGGCCCCACGGGCTGAGGAGGTGCTGGCGGCCGCCACCGGACTTGGATTTGCCCTCGCCACCGCCGTTCGGGTGGTCAACGGGGTTCATGCACATGCCGCGCACGGTCGGGCGGACGCCCATCCAGCGGGTGCGGCCGGCCTTGCCGGAGGTTTCGTTCATGTGGTCGCGGTTGCCGACCTGGCCGATGGTGCAGAAGCAGCGCTCGTTGAAGCGGCGGATTTCACCGGATGGCATCTTGACGAGCGCCCAGCCGCCGTCGCGGTTGGAGAGCACGGCGAGCTGGCCGGCGGCGCGGGCGACCTTGCCGCCATTGCCCGGGATGAGTTCGATGTTGTGGATCGAGGTGCCGAGCGGCACGGCGCTGAGCGGCATGGCGTTGCCGGTCTTGGGCGCGACGTTGTGGCCGGCGACGACGGTTTGTCCCACTGCCAGGCCGACGGGGGCGAGAATGTAGGATTTCTGGCCGTCGTCGTATTGGATGAGGGCGATGCGGCAGGTACGATTGGGATCGTACTCGATGCCGATGACCTTGGCGGGCATGTCGAGCTTGCGGCGCTTGAAGTCGATGAGGCGGTAGTGGCGCTTGTGGCCGCCGCCGATGTGACGGCAGGTGATGCGGCCGGTATTGTTGCGGCCGCCGCTGCGCTTGAGCGGGCTGAGCAGGCTTTTCTCCGGTGTCTTCTTGGTGATTTCCTCGAAGGACGGGAGGTTCTTGTAGCGCGCGGAGGGAGTGATCGGCTTGAATTTTTTCAATGGCATGACTCGCGGATCGGTGAGGTGTTACGGTGGGAGCTGCGGTGGCGCGGCTCAGATGAGGTCGAGCGATTCGCCCTCCTTGAGGCGGACGATGGCTTTTTTCCAGCTTTTGGTGCGGCCCTGGTCGGCGCGGCGTTTGCGGCGCAGTTTGCCGTCGTAATTGGCGGTGCGGACGGCGACGACGCTCTTTTCGAAGAGCTGTTCGACGGCCTGCTTGATCTCATGCTTGTTGGCCCGGCGGTCCACTTCGAGGACGACCTCGTTGTTGGTCTCCTGGAGCATGGTGGCCTTCTCGCTGAGGCGGACTTGTTTGATGACCTGGTAAATATCTTTCATGATCTCGGTGCTGGGTCCGGGGTTCAGGCGCTGCGTTGCGCGAGGGTTTGAAGGGCGTCGCCGACGACGATGACGGTGTTGGCGAGGAGGAGTTGCTCGACGTTGACGTCGGAGCCGGTGACGAGCTGGACCCAGGCGACGTTGCGGGCGGCGAGGTAGGTGGGCTCGTCGAAGGAATTGCCGACGATGAGGATCTTGCCGGGAGTGGCGATGGCGGTAACGGCGGCGACGAAGGACTTGGTCTTGCCGTCGGAAACGGTGAAGGAATCGACCGTCTTGATTTTCCCGCCGCGGACGAGGTCGCCGAGGACGCGGCGCAGGGCGAGCTTGCGGACGTTCTTGGTGACCTTCTTCGAGTAATCGCGCGGACGCGGGCCGAAGACGACACCGCCGCCGACGAAGATCGGTGCGCGCTTGTCGCCGTGGCGGGCGTTGCCGGTGCCTTTCTGGCGGTAGATTTTCTTGTTGTTGCCGCGGACCTCGCCGCGGGTCTTGGTGTTGGCGGAACCGCTGCGGCGGTTGGCGCGGTAGGCGGTGACGAGGTCGTGGACGGCCTGGCGGCCCTTCTCGGGTCCGACCAACACAAGGTTGGCGGCCTGGGCGTCTTCAACGGTGAGTGGCTTTGCGGACATGGCGGTGAATCTTGGGAGTTATAGGAATGCCGCGTGATCTCAGGCGGTCTTCTTTTTGGCGGGACGCACGGTGACGTAGCTGCCCTTGGTGCCGGGGATGGCGCCGGAAACGAGGATCACGCCGTCTTCCGGGCGCACGGCAATGACCTTGAGGTTCTGCACGGTGGTGCGGGTGGTGCCCATGTGTCCGGGCATTTTCTGGTTTTTCCAGACGCGGCCGGGAGTGGAGCGGCAGCCGATGGCGCCCGTCCGGCGGTGCATCATCGAACCGTGGGTCATGCGCAGGCCGCCGAAACCGTGGCGCTTGACGGCACCTTGGAAGCCCTTGCCCTTGGAGTCGCCGATGACGTCGACCCACTGGCCGGCGGTGAAGGTTTCCACACCGGGGTGGGATTCGGGAAGATCCGCGCCTGTTTCGAAGCGGAATTCACGGATGAAACGCTTGGGCGTGGAGCCGGATTTCTTGAAGTGGCCGAGCGCGGGCTTGGTGACGCGGAACTCCTTCTGGTCGCCGTAGCCGATCTGGACGGCGCTGTAGCCGTCTTTGTCCGGGGTCTTGGTTTGCAGGATGGTGTTGCCGGAGACGTCGATGACGGTGACGGGAATCATCGTCCCGGCCTGTTCGTCGAACAGGCGGGTCATGCCGATTTTCTTGCCGAGGAGTCCGAGTGACATGGCGGATGGGAAATTTGAGATTTGAACTTTGAGATTTGAGATGCGTTGCGGAAGGCGACGCTCAGATGCGGATGGTGATGTCCACGCCGGCGGGGAGGTTGAGCTTCTTGAGCTCGTCCACGGTGCGGGCGGTGGGATCGACGATGTCGAGCAGGCGCTTGTGGGTGCGGATCTCGAACTGTTCGGCGGACTTCTTGTTCACGTGCACGGAGCGGTTCACGGAGAACTTCTCGATGCGGGTGGGCAGCGGGATGGGGCCGGCGACGCGGGCACCGGTGCGCTTGGCGGTTTCCACGATCTCCTGGGCGGAGCGATCGATGGCGCGGTGGTCGAACGCGCGGAGGCGGATGCGGATCTTCTGGTTTTCCATGACTTTGGAGATGTGGGTTGGTGACGGTTTACGTTGTGGGGTCTGCAGGGCGAGCGATCAGCCCAAGCGTTCGCTTGCGATCTCTTCGACGATATTGGCGGGAACTTGCTCGAAATGGGACGGGGTCATCGAGTAGGACGCGCGGCCCGAGGAGAGGGTGCGCACGGCGGTGGAGTAGCCGAACATTTCCTTGAGCGGGACGTTGGCGTGGATGATGGAAAGCAGGCCTTTGGACTCGGTGTTCTGGATGTGTCCGCGGCGGCGGCTGAGGTCGCCCATGACGTCGCCCTGGTAGTCGTCCGGAGTGGAGACCTCGACGGCCATGACGGGCTCGAGCAGGATGGACTTGGCCTTTTTGAAACCGTCCTTCATGGCGAAAATCGCGGCCATGGTGAAGGCGTTCTCGTTGGAATCCACCTCGTGGTAGGAGCCGCCAAGGATGTCCACGTGGACATCGATGACCGGATAGCCGGCGATGATGCCGTTGGTCATGGCCTCGTTGACGCCCTTGTAAACGGCGTTGATGAAATCCTTGGGAAGTTCGCCACCGACCACCTTGTTTTCGATGGTGAGGCCCTTGCCTTTTTCGTTGGGGCGCATCACGAGGCGGACATGGCCGTATTGTCCGCGACCGCCGGATTGCTTGACGAGCTTGCCCTCGCCGTTGGCGGTGACGGTGATGGTTTCGCGGTAGGCGATTTGCGGCGCGCCGGTGTTGGCCTCCACCTTGAACTCGCGACGCAGGCGATCGACGATGATTTCGAGGTGCAGCTCGCCCATGCCGGAAATGATGGTCTGGCCGGTTTCCTCGTCGGTCTTGACGGTGAAGGTGGGATCTTCCTCGGACAGCCGGCCGAGGGCGATGGCGAGTTTTTCCTGGTCGGCCTTGGTCTTGGGCTCGACGGCCATGGAAATGACAGGCTCGGGGAAACTCGGGGGTTCGAGCACCACGTCGTGGCCCGGGGCGGCGAGGGTGTCGCCGGTGGTGACGTTTTTCAGTCCGACCATCGCGGCGATGTCGCCGGCGTAGCAGGCGTCGATGTCCTTGTGTTCGTTGGCCTGGATCTGGATCAGGCGGCCGACGCGCTCGCTGCGGCGGGTGCGCGGGTTGTAAACGGTGTCGCCTTTTTTCACCACGCCGGAATAGACGCGGAAGAAGACGAGTTTGCCGACGAACTTGTCGGCCCAGAGTTTGAAGGCGAGGGCGGTGAACTTGCCCTGGTCGGTGGTGGGAACCTCGATGTGATGGGTTTCGTCATCCGGGTCCATGGCGATGGCAGCCGGGATGTCGAGCGGGCTGGGAAGGTAATCGACGACGGCGTCCAACAGATATTGCACCCCCTTGTTCTTGAAGGCCGAGCCGCCGGCGACGGGGACCAGTTTGTTGGCGACGGTGGCGCGGCGGATGCCCTGCTTGAGTTCCTCGCGGGAAACCGGCTGCTCCATCAGGAATTTCTCGCCGACCGCTTCATCGACATCGGCCACCGCGTGAAGAAGGGCTTCGTAGGCCTCCGCGGCGGTTTCCTTGAGTTCGCCTTCCAGTTCCCTGATGGTGTAAGTGGAACCGAAGGTGTCGTCATCGGAGAAATAAACGGCCTTCTGATTGACGACGTCGATCTGGCCAGCGAGGTGATCTTCGCAACCAATCGGGATGAGGATGCGGACGGCATTGGCACCGAGCTTTTCCTTCACCTCGGTAAACACGTTGTCGAAGTCGGCACCGGTGCGGTCCATCTTGTTCACGAACACGATGCGCGGCACCTTGTATTTCGAGGCTTGGCGCCAGACGGTTTCGGTCTGCGGCTGGACACCGGCGACACCGCAGAAGACAACGATCGCGCCATCCAGCACACGCAGCGAGCGCTCGACCTCGGCGGTGAAATCCACGTGCCCGGGGGTGTCGATGATGTTGATCCGCTGTTTCTGCTCGGTGAAAAGTTTCACGGTGCCTTCCTCGGCGCGCTGCCACCATTCGGGGGTAACGGCGGCCGACGTGATGGTGATGCCACGCTCGCGCTCCTGCTCCATCCAGTCGGTGGTGGCCGCGCCGTCGTGCACCTCGCCTATCCGGTGGATCATGCCGGTGTAGAAGAGAATCCGCTCGGTGAGCGTCGTCTTGCCCGCATCAATGTGCGCCGCGATCCCGATATTACGGGTGCGTTCGAGCACGGTTGGGCGGTTTGGACTGTTCGGATTCACGGCGTGGCGCGGCGGGCGCGCGAGATGTTTGTTAGAAGCGGAAGTGGGCGAAGGCGCGGTTGGCCTGGGCCATCTTGTGAACGTCGTCGCGCTTGCGGACGGCGGCACCTTGGTTGTTGGCGGCGTCCTTGATTTCGTTGGCGAGCGCCACATGCATCGGAGTGCCCTTGCGGTTGCGGGCGTAGCCGACGAGCCAGCGCATGGAAAGCGACTCGGAGCGCTCGGGAGCGACTTCCAGCGGCACCTGATAGGTGGCGCCACCGACGCGGCGGGATTTCACCTCGACGCGCGGCTTGGAGTTCTCGACGGCGCGGGTGATGACTTCGAGCGGATCGACGGTGTCGAGGCCCTCGTTGGCGCGGTCGATGGCGGCATAGACGATGCGCTGCGCGAGGGAGCGCTTGCCGTCGCGCATCACCTTGCTGATGAGGTGGCCGACGAGGGGGCTGTCGTATCGGGGATCGCGGCGATCCGGCTTTTCGTAAACTCGCTTGCGGCGTGGCATGACGTGGTGGGGTTAAAAGGTTCTCTGGAAAATTACTTCTTCTTGCCGGTGGCCGCGGGTTGGCCGGGTTTCGGGCGCTTGGCACCGTACTTCGAGCGGCTCTGGCGGCGCTTGTCCACGCCGAGCGTGTCGAGCGAACCGCGGACGATGTGGTAGCGCACACCTGGCAAGTCCTTCACACGGCCGCCGCGCACCAGCACGATCGAGTGCTCCTGGAGGTTGTGGCCCTCGCCGCCGATGTAGGCGATCACCTCGTAGCCGTTGGTCAGGCGGACTTTCGCCACTTTGCGGAGCGCCGAGTTCGGCTTCTTGGGGGTGCGCGTCATCACCTGAAGGCACACTCCGCGACGCTGCGGGCAATTCACGAGAG
>DATISV010000447.1:0-5576 GCA_035468505.1 Luteolibacter sp.
GAAGAGCAGGTGTTTGTTTTCGCAAGCGGCATGGCCGCGGTCACCGCAGTGTTGCGCGCGCTCCCCGGTGGATCGGCCGGGAAAAAGACGCTGCAAATCGAGTTTCCCTACGTCGATTCGCTCAAGGTGCAGGAGCACTTCGGCCACGGCGTGGTTTATCTGAACGAGGCGGTCGGCGAGAGCTTCGACGAGGCGCTGCAACGCATCCGCCAGGGCGAGTTCGCCGGGGTGTTCACCGAACTGCCGAGCAATCCGCTGCTGCGCACCGTGGACTTGGCGCGGCTGGCGCAGGCCTGTGCGGATGGCTCGACACCGCTCGTCGTGGATGATTCCGCCGCCGGGCCGCTCAATGTGGACGCGCTGCGGTTCGCCGACGTGGTCACCGGCAGCCTGACCAAGTGGATTTCCGGCGTGGGCGACGTGATGGCGGGCATGGCGGCGGTGCGCCAGGATTCGCCGTTCGCCGCGGACATGGCGGCGGCCTTGAAATCCGAGTCCGAGGAAAACGCCCCGCTCTACATCGGTGATGCGGAGGTGCTGCTCTCGAATCTGAAGAGCTATGCCAAGCGCATGAAAACCATCAACGCCACCGGCCTAGAACTCGCTTCATGGCTCGCCGGCCATCCTGCGGTGGCGCGCGTCTGGCATCCCTCGCTCACTACCCGCGAAAACTACGACGCCGTCCGCCGCAAGGGCGGGGGATACGGCGGGCTGCTATCCTTCGTGCTGAAAAATCCGAAGAAAACGCCGAAGGTTTACGATGCCCTGCGAGTTTCCAAGGGGCCGAGTTTCGGCACGCCCTTCACGCTCGTCTGCCCGTACGTGATGCTCGCCCACTATCAGGAACTCGACTGGGTCGAAGCCTGCGGCGTACCGTCCAGACTGTTGCGCGTGTCCTGCGGCCTCGAACCCGTGGAATCGCTCAAGGCGGTTTTCGAAGAGGCGCTGGAACTCGGCTGACGGCCATCCTCGCGGAAACTCCCTTGAAACGCCCGTGGGTGAAATGGTTTCCTCTGACGAAACGCACAACATCCCAGTTCCCATGATTGTTAGAAACCCACTTCTTCTCTTGTTGGCCGCCCTGATCCCGGTGCCGGGCATCGTTTCCGCCGCGCCGCCTTATCTCGCCAATGGCGCCAAAACCGGCGAGGCCGATGCGCGGTCGGCCATTGTCTGGACACGGCTCACGGCCAAGCCCAAGGCGGATTTCGCACGGCTGCCGATTTTCACCCAGGGACTGAAGAAGAACGATCCCGATGAAGGCGCGATGCCCGTGGACGTGTTGCCGGGAGCGGAAGGCGAGGTGCGCGTGACGTGGTGGCTGGCGGGGAATGATGAAGGATCGAAGCACTCCGGCGATTGGGTCGCGGTGACCGCCGAGAACGATTTCATCCATCAGTTCCATCTCGACGGGCTTCAGCCTGCGACGCGCTATGCCTATGAAATCGAGGCCCGCGCGCCCGGCGCGGTGGAAGTGAGCAACCAGATCACCGGGCATTTCCAAACCGCGCCGCTGGCGGAGCAGGCGGCGCCAGTGCGTTTCATCGTCACCACCTGCCAGGCGATCCGCAGCGTCGATTCGGGCGAGCAGGGACATCTGGCGTATCGGCAGATGCTCAAGTTCAAGCCGGACTTCTTCGTGCACACCGGCGACATCCTATACTACGACAAAGCCCCGCTGGCGAAATCCGTGCCGGAAGCGCGGGCGAAGTGGAACCTGATGTTCGCCTACGAAAGCAACCGCGACTTCCATCAGCAAGTGACGTCCTATTTCATGAAGGACGACCACGACACGCTCAAGAATGACTGCTGGCCCGGTCAGAGTTATGGCGACCTCACCTTCCAGCAGGGACTGGAGATTTTCCGCGAGCAGGTTCCGATGGGAGAGAAAACCTACCGCACCTATCGCTGGGGCAGGGACGTGCAGATCTGGATGACCGAAAACCGCGACTTCCGCTCGCCCAACAACATGCAGGACGGCCCGGAGAAAACGATTCTCGGGGAGGAGCAGAAGCTATGGCTCAAGAAGTCCCTTCGTGAATCCGACGCGACTTATAAGTTCGTCATCTCACCCGGCCCGCTGGTGGGTCCGGACAAGGGCGGGAAAAACGACAACCACGCGAACAAGGGCTTCCACAACGAGGGCCAGGAGCTGCGCGATTTCCTCAGCGGGTTGCCGAACACTTATGTGATCTGCGGCGACCGTCATTGGCAGTATCTCTCGAAGGATCCGCAAACGGGCTTGCTGGAACTCGGCTGCGGCCCGATCAACGACGAGCACAATTATGGCGGAAGCCCCGGGAAGATTCCCGAATACCATGAGTTCTTCAGCAAGCAGGGCGGCTTTCTCGGCATCACCGCGGAAGGTGGCAAGGCCAGGGCCGAGTGGTACGGCACCGGCGATCCATCGGCCGACCCTCCCGTGCGTTTCACCCGCGCGCTGGGTGAATGAACTGCCCGCGATCAAGGGCGCCTCGCGGTTTATTGCAAGCTGGGCTGGAAGTCGCCGTCCGTGAACTGCGCGCGGGCCTCGCCGACGAGAAACAGCGATCCGGCCACCAGTACCGGATGGCCGGTGGCGCCGGCCGCGGCGAAGGCGTCCGCGAAACCCGCGAAACAACGGTGTGGCGGCGCACTCTCCGGCAACAGGGCGGCGATTTCCGAAACCGGCACGGCGCGCGGCGTGTCCACCGGGCAGATGAGTATTTCCGCGGCGAGCGGGGCGAGTTCCGTTAGAATGCCGCGGGTGTCCTTGGCGGCCACGGTGCTGAAGACCATCGCGGCCTTGCGGTCGCCGAACCGCTCGCGCCATGTCTCGGCGAGGATGCGCGCGGCGTGTGGATTGTGCGCGCCATCGAGGATCACGCCGGGCCGGATTTCCTCGAAGCGGCCGGGCCACGAGACGTGGGACAGCCCGTGACCCACGATGTCGGCATTGAGCGGCACGCCGGCGCGGTGCAGCGCGGTCACGGCGAGCGCCGCGTTCCACTGCTGGTGTGTGCCGGCAAGCGCGATGTGATAGCCGCGCAGCGGTTCGGCGATGAATTCGATCGGCGCGCGCGCCTCGTTGGCGGATTTTTCCAGCACGTCGCGGGCGGCGGGTTCCTGCGGCGAACAGACGGCCGGCTTGCCGTGGCGGAAAATCGCGGCTTTTTCCGCGGCGATTTTCTCCAGCGTGTCGCCCAGCCATTACATGTGATCCATGCCGATGGGCGTGATCACCGAGACATCCGCGGGCACCGCGGTGGTGGCGTCGAGCCGGCCGCCCATGCCGGTTTCCAGCACGATCAGCTCGCAGCCGCACTCGCGGAACCAGCGCATCGCCAGCGCGACGGTGATCTCGAAAAACGTCGGATGCGGGTCCATGCCGGCGCAGATTTCCCGCAGCTCGCCGAGCATCTTGGCGCAGTTTTCCTCCGGGATCTGCCGACCAGAGACCTGGATGCGCTCGCGGAAATCGACCAGGTGCGGCGAGGTGAACAATCCGCTGCGCCGGCCGCCGGCGCGGGCGATGGCGTCGATCATCGCGCAGGTGCTGCCCTTGCCGTTGGTGCCGGCCACCTGGATCACGGTGGTGTCGTGCGCGGGAAATGCGAGGTATTCGCGCAACAGCAGCCGCGCGCCATCGAGCCCGAGTTTGATCCCGAACATCTGAGTGGAAAACAGCCAGTCGATCGCCTCGCGGTATTGCATGGTGTGACGCGCCCTCCATCGCCCGGATCGCGGCGCATGCCAAGCGGCGATCGCGCGGGCATTGCGGCTTGATCGTGCGGATGGCCACAGCCACGCTCGCCCGCGCCCGATGAAGGAGTGGATCGAAGAACTCGAACGCTGGGGAGCGGATGTGATCTTTGGTCGTGCCAAGGGCTTCCGCGCCGCGTTGACGCGTTTCCTGATGCGGGCGCTCTCCGGGGTTTTCCGCCTGCTCGTGCAACTCCGGCTGTGGCGTTACCGCAGCGGTTGGAAACCCCGCCATTACATCGGCTGCCAGGTCGTCTCGATCGGCAACGTCACCGTCGGCGGCACCGGCAAGACGCCGGTGGTCGAACTGCTCGCCCGCTCGCTGCGCGACCAGGGCCGCCGCGTGTCGATCCTCTCGCGCGGCTACAAGAGCCGCCGGCTCGACCGCCCGCAACGCTGGCGCGACGCCGCCGACCGCCCGATTCCCGCCGAGCAAATGCCCAAGGTGGTTTCCACCGGCGAGGCGCTGCTGCTCGATTCCAAGTTCGCCGGCGACGAGCCGTTCATGCTCGCCCGCAATCTCGACGGCGTCTCGGTGCTGGTGGACAAGAACCGCGTCAAGAGCGGCCGCTTCGCGATCCGCCATCTCGCGGCCGACACGCTGTTGTTGGACGACGGCATGCAATATCTCGACCTCGCCCACTCGCTCGACATCGTGCTGGTGGACAGCCAGGCACCCTTCGGCACCGGCGCGATGCTGCCGCGCGGCACCCTGCGCGAACCGCCGAAAAACCTCCGCCGCGCCGGCTACATCCTGCTCACCAAGTGCGACGGATCGTCCAATGAAAAGCTCATCTCCCGCATCCGGAGATATAATAAAACCGCGGAGATCATCGAGTGCGCGCACGGCCCCATCCATCTGGAAAACGTTTTCACCCGCGAGCGCGAGCCGCTCGATTTCCTCAAGGACAAATGGGTGGGCGCCATCAGTGCCATCGCCGTGCCCGAGGCCTTCGAGGGCGCGCTGGAGAAACTCGGCGCCCGCGTGGAAATCCGCCGCCGCTTCTCGGACCATCACCGGTTCACCCGCAAGGACGTGGACCGCTTCATGCAACGCTGCGTCGAGCGCGACATGAACCTGATTCTCACCACGGAAAAGGACGCCGTGCGTTTCCCGCGGCCGTCGTCCATCGACGTGCCGGTCTATTTCCTGCGCATCGAGGTCGAGATCCTCAAGGGCCGCGAAATCTGGGACGATCTCATCCAGCGCCTCTGCCACCCGCAGCCCGCGCTCGAGCCCGCCCTCCGCCACCGCGACGCCTACCGGCTGTGAGGCCGCGTTTTCGGCCACAAAATGCACAGAATGCACAAGGTGATCCGGCTTGATGATCGAAGTCTTCCTATCTAACAAAATACTTTGTGATCCTTGTGCCCTTTGTGGCATAAACTCGGGAAATTCAGCGTTTTGTGGCTTGTTTTGTGATGTGAACGAATCGTCTGTTAGGCCTCATTCGGGGTCTTTTTCCTTGATCGTCGGCCGATGCGTGGTTGGTTGGGCCTTCCGCCCGACCGCCGCCGTGTGAACCCAACCGGAAGGAACGATCCGATCCGCAAGCTCCATAGTTTCCTGTCTTCCAGCCATTTTTTTCCTCTGCGGCGGGGGGCTTGCCGGTGCCGGGGTGGCGGATTTCTCCAACCGCGAAGCCGTGGAAAAATCGGTATCGAACGACGGAACCGTGGTGCTCGAATGGTCCATGGGCGGGCGTGAGGTGGAGCTTCAACAAGCCGCCGGGCCGGAATTCGAGGATGCCGTGACGCGCTACAACGGCAGCGATTCCGCCAGTGCTTTGACCGGGCTTGCCGAGGGCGTGCATTACTTCCGCATCCGTGATGCA
>DATISV010000448.1:0-4136 GCA_035468505.1 Luteolibacter sp.
CGGCGCGGTGGGCATGGCGGCGGACTGGCGGGATTTCGCGAAATGTCTCGCGGAGAAAAAAACCGGCAGCCGCGCGGTGGACTTGTGGCGGTTTCTCGAATGCGAGCCGATGCCTCTCGCGAACTTCGGCGCGGCCTTCAATGCGGACGCCGGCGACAACGCCCGCAGCACTCCGAAGGTTCTGTCAGGATACTCGATGGGCGGCCGGCTCGCCTTGCACGCGCTGTTGGAAAACAATCCTCCCTGGCAGGCGGCGGTGATCGTTTCCGCCCATCCCGGTCTGGAGAACGAGACCGAGCGCGAGGCACGCCGCGCGGCCGACGCGGAATGGGCGACGCGCGCGCTGACCCTGCCATGGCCGGATTTTCTAACAGCATGGGACACGCAACCGGTGCTCGGCGCGGCGTTTCCGCGACCGCCGGGCGCGGCGGGCGCGCTGGCGATGCGCCGTCGCGAGATCGCGCGCGGTTTCGTCGATTGGTCGCTCGGCGCGCAACAGCCGCTGTGGGATCGCCTGCATGAAATCACCGTTCCGGTCCTGTGGGTGGCGGGGGAAAACGACGCGAAGTTTCTCGATCTCGCCCGCCGCGCGGTGGAGCGGATGCCGCGGGCCACGCTCGCCATCGCGCCCGGCGCGGGCCACCGCGTGCCGTGGGAGGCGCGCGACTGGCTGGCCGCGGAAACCGCCCGCTTTCTAACAACCTACCGGCTTCCGCCTGATAGATAATCCGTCTCCGGTTCGCGCAGGATCCTCCATCCGCGCTGCACGTATTTGAACGCGGACCATACGGTGAACACCGTCGCAATGACACAGGGCCATACCGGCGGCATCTCGGTGACCCTCAACATCACCCAACCGAGCGCGAACATCTGCGCGGCGGTGGTCCATTTCCCGCTCCAATGCGGCTGGATGCGCACCCGCTTGCCGCGCGAATGGAGCAGACGGATGCCACTGAGGATGATGCAATCGCGCAGCACCACGACGATCGCGAACCACAGCGGCAGCCGCCAGCCCGGCACGCCCCAGTCCACCAGCGAGAGCGTGATCACGCCGGCCAGGAGCAGCAGCTTGTCGGCGAGCGGATCGATGAACGCGCCGAACTTCGAGATCTGGCCGTAGTGCCGCGCCACCCAGCCGTCCACGCCGTCGCTCGCCGCCGCCAGCACGAAGATCCCCAGCGCCCACCAGCGCAGGCTTTCGTCCGGCGCGCCGGCCGAGGTGGACCGGCCGTATGCCACCGCCAGCACCGTGAACACCGGCACCAACAACATCCGGCCGATGGTGATCTTGCTGGCCAGGGTCAAGGTCATACGGGTTTTTTATCAAGCATCGCGCCGCAGCGGAACAGGAAATTGCGCGGCTTGCCACCATGGGCCTGCGATGGTGCATTGGCGGCGTGAGCTGGAACTTCGAAAGCGTGGCCGTGGTCGGTGCCGGAGCGGTGGGACTGTACTACGGCGGACGGCTCGCCGAAGCGGGTGGCGATGTGCGGTTTCTCGTCCGCTCGGATTACGACGCGTTGAAATGCGAAGCCTTGCGTGTGGAAAGCGTACATGGCGATTTCCACCTGCCCGCACCGCAGGTTTTCCAATCCAGCCGGGAAATCGGCCCGGTCGATCTGGTCATTGTGACGTGGAAAGCCACCGCCAACGATCATCTAACGAAAGTTCTGCCGCCGTTGCTGCACGAGCGCACCGAAGTGCTCACCTTGCAGAACGGCCTCGGCAACTGCGAGGCGATCGCCGCCATCGCCGGCCCGCAGCGCGTGCTCGGCGGGCAATGCTTCGTCTGCCTCCACCGCATCGAGCCGGGCTTCGTGAAACACCTCGCCGGCGGAAAAATCACGCTCGGCGAGTGGAAACCCGGCGTTCCCGGCCGCGCCGCGGAAATCGCCCGCCACTTCAAGGAAGCGAACGTTTCCGCCACCGCCGTGGACGATCTCGAGCGCGCGCAATGGGAGAAACTCGTCTGGAACATCCCCTTCAACGGCCTCTCCGTCGCCGAAGGCGGCGTCACCACCGACACCCTGCTCGCGTCTCAGGAAACCGAATCTGAAATCCGCTCGCTGATGGCGGAAACGATCGCCGCCGCCCGCGCGCTCGGCCATCCGCTCGAAGATTCGCTCATCGATTTCAACATCGACCGCACCCGCCCGATGGGCGCTTACCGCACCTCCAGCATGATCGATTTCACCGAAGGCCGCGAGGTCGAGGTCGGCCCGATCTGGCGCGAACCGCTGCAGCGCGGCACCGCGGCGGGCGTGAAGATGCCGCACCTGGAAAAACTGCTCGCCCGCATCGAAGCCCGCATGGCCGAACGCGGGTGAACGGAGCGGCTTGCATGCCGCCGCACACGCCTGTTTGCTCTGCGCATGAGTTCCGCACCGCCCGCCGCACGCATCCGCCATTCCGCCTGCCGCTGGTGCTACGAGGACATCCCGCTGGAGAAAATGTGCGTGGCGGCCGGGGAAATGGGCCTGGAGTCCATCGAGCTGCTGCATCCCGAGGAACAGGGGGTTATTGAAAAACACGGCCTGCAATGCGCGATCTACAGTTACCCCACCGCCACACTGCCGGACGGCTCGGTGGTGGGCCCCATCGAGAACGCCTTCAACCGTTTGGAAAACCACGACACGCTGGTGGAGATCTATCAGAACCGCCTGCGCGAGGTGGCGGCCGTCGGCGGCGACAAGCTGATCTGTTTTCCCGGCAACCGCCGCGGCATGTCCGACGAACAAGGCATGGAACATTGTATCACCGGCCTGAAGCGGCTGCTGCCACTCGCGGAAAAACTGGGCGTCACGCTGGTGATGGAACTGCTCAACAGCAAGGTGGACCATCCGGACTACATGTGCGACCGCAGCGCGTGGGGCATCGAGTTGTGCCATCGCATCGCCAGTCCGAACTTCGGATTGCTATATGATATCTATCACATGCAGGTGATGGAGGGCGATGTGATCGCGACGATCCGCAAACATCACGACTGCTTCGTTCACTACCACACCGGCGGCGTGCCGGGGCGGCATGAGATCGACGCGACGCAGGAGTTGAACTACCCGGCGATCATGCGGGCGATCGCGGAGACGGGATACACCGGCTACGTCGGCCAGGAGTTCATCCCGACCTGGCCGGACAAGCTCGCCGCGCTGCGCGAGGCCGTGCGGATCTGCACGATCTGAAACGCGCGAGGCTTATTGCTCTGTGACCTGGCTGGAGATCCTGCCATCGGCGAGGCGCGTGTGAATTTTCGCGCCGGGTTTGATCCCGGAAACCGAGCGCAGGATTTTCCCGTGCTCGTCCATGGTGATGGAGAAACCGCGCTGGAAGGCGGAGTCCGGACCGAGCGCGCGCAGCAGGCCGGCGAGGTGTTTGAGCTGCTCGCCGCGGTCGGAAACGATCCGGTCACCGGCACGTTGGAAGCGGCTGCGTAGCTGCGCGACGTGATCGATGCGCCGTTGCAGCACCCGTGCCGGATGGTGGGCGCGGTGCGCGGTGCGGACGTGGCTGAGCCGTGCGGCGAACGCTTGAAGGTTTGACTCGGTGGTTGCAACCAGACGTCCGCGCAGGTGGTCGAGTTGCATCGACGGCTCGCGCAGCAGACGCTCGCCGCCGCGTTGCAGGGCACCGCGTTTCAATGAATCGAGCGCCATGCGGGCGCGTTGCAGCCGCTCGATGACGTGCCGTTCCAGCCAACGCCGCAGATGCGAGAGTTTCTCTAACAACTCCGCGCCGTCCGCCACGGCGAGCTCTGCCGCGGCGCTGGGCGTGGGCGCGCGCAGGTCGGCCACGAAGTCGGCGATGGTGAAATCGATCTCATGCCCCACCGCGGAGATGATGGGGATCGGACAGGCGGCGATAGCCCGGGCGACGATTTCCTCGTTGAAGTTCCACAGGTCTTCGATCGAGCCGCCGCCGCGGCCGACGATGATCACATCGCAGCGCGGATGGCCGAATTTTCCCGGCTCGCCGAGCTGGCGGATGGCGCGGGCGATTTCGAGTTCCGCACCCTTGCCTTGGACTCTAACTGGGAAAAGCACCGGTTGAACCCACGGCGCACGTCTTGTTAAAACATTGAGCATGTCCTGCAGGGCCGCGCCGCTGCCGGAAGTGACGAGGCCGATGGTTTTCGGGAACCC
>DATISV010000449.1:0-2140 GCA_035468505.1 Luteolibacter sp.
CACCGTGCTTGCCCTCGCTCTCATCGCACCCGCCGTGGCGCGCGCCGGGGCACCACCGCCCAACATCGTCCTCTTCCTCGTCGATGACATGGGGCCGATGGACACCTCCGTCCCATTCATGACCGATGACGCGGGCAAACCCAAGCGCTACCCGCTCAACGATTTCTACCGCACCCCCGCCATGGAGCGTCTCGCCGGAAATGGCATCCGCTTCAGCCAGTTCTACGCCATGAGCGTCTGCTCGCCGTCCCGGATCTCGATCATGACCGGCCAGAACGCCGCCCGCCACGGAGCCACCAACTGGATCAATCCCGACCGCGACAACGCCGGCCCGCAGGGCGCGCCCGACTGGAACTGGCAAGGCCTCAAGCCCGGTGACGTCACCCTCCCCGGCCTGCTGCGCGAAAACGGCTACCGTACCATCCATGTCGGCAAGGGCCACTTCGGTCCGCGCCAATCCACAGGTTCCGACCCCGCGAGGCTCGGATTCGACGTCAACATCGCCGGCGCCGCCTTCGGAGCGCCCGGCAGCTACTACGCGGAAGCCCATTACGGTGCCAAAGACAAGCCCAACCGCCGCTCCCACGCGGTGCCCCATCTGGAGAAATACCACGGCACCGAGGTCTTTCTAACAGAAGTGCTCACCCGCGAGGCCAATGGCGCCGTCAAGGAAGCCGTATCCTCCGGCAAACCCTTCTTCCTCCACATGTCCCACTACGCCGTGCATTCCCCCTTCGAGTCGGATCCCCGCTTCGCGGAGAACTACAAGGCATCCGGCAAGGCCCCACCCGCGCAAAACTACGCCACCCTCATCGAAGGCATGGACAAGTCGCTCGGCGACATTCTCGACCATCTCGAAGCCCACGGCATCGCCGGAAACACCCTCGTCATTTTACTCGGTGACAACGGCTCCGACGCCCCTCTCGGCCACCAGCACGAGGTCTCCAGCAGCGCCCCGCTGCGCGGCAAAAAGGGCTCCCACTACGAAGGCGGCATGCGAGTTCCCTTCATCGCCGCCTGGGCGAAAGCCGATCCAGCCAACCCGCACCAGAAGTCCCTGCCCATCCCCGCCGGAAGAATCCAGACCCAGGTCGCCGACATCACCGACCTCCTGCCCACCCTCGCCGCGCTCACCGGCACCACCCCGCCCGCCGACCACCCCGTCGATGGCAAACCGCTCCAGATTCTTCTAACAGGAAAGCCCGATCCCGCCCGTGCCGAAACCTTCCTCATGCACTACCCGCACGGTCCGCACCGCAGCAACTACTTCACCACGTGGCGCGACGGCGATTGGAAGGTCATCCATCACTATCTCCCGCAAAGCAAAACACACGGCGGCTTCCTCCAATCCGCCGGCAAGCGCTACCAGCTCTTCAATCTCAAGACCGATCCCTCCGAGCAAACCGACCTCGCGGAAAAGGAACCCGCCCGCCTGCGCCGGATGATGGAAGGCCTCATCAAGCAAACCGAAGCCCACCATGCCCGCTACCCCATTGCCAAAGACGGCCAGACCCGCCTGGCGCCGGAACTCCCGTGATCAAGTCCGGCAAGGCCGGAGGATCCAGCCGATTTCCAACAACTATCTCATGAAACTCAACATCGCCGCCTTTCTTCTCAGCGCCGCACTATCGGCTCTTGCGGCTCCCAAACCCAACGTCATCCTCATCATGACCGATGACCACGGCTACGGCGACATCGCCGCCCATGGACATCCGCATCTGATGACCCCGCACATGGACCGGCTTCACCGCGAAAGCGTGCGGCTCGAGCAGTTCCACGTCGATCCCACCTGCGCGCCCACTCGCGCCGCCCTCATGACCGGGCGCTACTCGGGCCGCGTCGGCGTGTGGCACACTATCATGGGCCGCAACCTGCTGCGCGGCGACGAGACCACCGTGGCCGAGATTTTCAAATCCGCCGGCTACCGCACCGGCATCTTCGGCAAGTGGCACCTCGGCGACACTTACCCGTACGCGCCGCGCTTCCGCGGCTTTGACGACGCCGTCGTCCACGGCGCGGGCGGTGTCGGCCAGGCACCCGATTTCTGGGGAAATGATTACTTCGACGATCACTTCAACGACAACGGCACCTGGCGTCCCTTCGAAGGTTACTGCACCGAAGTCTGGTTCCGGGAGGCCAT
>DATISV010000450.1:0-6332 GCA_035468505.1 Luteolibacter sp.
CAGCTTCACGCGGTGGACGGCAAGATCGGGCGGCAGAAGACGGAGGTGATGGCGGAGCGGGTGCGGGAGATCCATCCGGGCGCGGTGGTGGAAGTGGTGCCGCGTTTTTTCACGGAACAGTCGGCGGCGGACATTCTAACAAGCGGCTTCGATGCGGTGATCGATGCGATCGATACCACACGCCACAAGGCGCTGTTGTTGGCGGAGTGTCACCGGCGCGGAATTTTCGCGGTGACTTGCGGCGGTGCGGGCGGGCGTCGCGACCCGACGCGCATCCGGGTGGCGGACCTGGCGCACAGCGGCAAGGACCCGCTGCTGCATCAGATCCGGCGCAGTCTTCGTCGGGAGTTCGGATTCCCGAAAATCCCGATGGGAGAAAAGCCCGCGCCGCTGGGAATCGATGCGGTGTTTTCCGATGAGCCGCGGGTTTTCGTGCAATGCGACGGCGGAGTGGGCGAAGAACGGCCGGAGGAATCCGGCGGTCAGCGTCTCGGCTGCGATGAGGGGCTGGGAAGCGTGACGCACGTGACCGCGGCCTTCGGCATGATCGCCGCCGGGCGCGTGTTGGAACATCTCGCCGGGAAAATCCGTTAGACTCCCGCGGTGGCGGCGGGGAGCGGCGGCAGGCCGAGCATTTCCGGCAGGGCCTCGCGCGGGCGCCAGGTGAGGATTTCCGGATCGCCGTGGGTGACGAGCACGGTGTGTTCGAAGTGCGAGGACGGTTTGCGGTCCTCGGTGATGACGGTCCAGCCGTCGTCGAGAATTCTAACGGACGGCACGCCGGCGTTGACCATCGGCTCGATGGCGAGCGTCATGCCGGGCATCAGGACGGGCGATTTGCCGGCAGGGCGGAAGTTGGGAATCTGCGGTTCCTCGTGCAGTCGGCGGCCGACGCCGTGGCCGACGAACTCGCGCACCACGGTGAAGCCCTCGGTTTTCACGAAGGCCTCGACCGAACCGCAAAGGTCGGCGAGGCGCTTGCCGGCGCGGGCGTGGGAGATGGCTTCGTAGAGCGATTGCTCGGTGGCGGCAAGCAGGCGTTTGGTTTCGTGCGGGATGTCGCCGGCGGGAATGGTGGTGGCGTTATCGCCGATGAAGCCGCCCTTGATCACGCCGACGTCGATCTTGACGATGTCTCCGGGCATGATGCGGCGCGGACCGCCGATGCCGTGAACGATCTCCTCATTGACGGAAATGCAGATGTGGCCGGGAAAGCCGCGGTAGTTGAGAAAGGCGCTCTTGCAATCGTACTCGCGCATCAGCTCTGCGGCGAGGCGGTCGATTTCCCCGGTGCTGCGGCCGGGAGCGACCTCGCGGGCGAGCGCCAGCAGGATGGTGGCGGCGGTTTTCCCGGCGACGCGCATCGCCTCGATTTCACGGGGCGACTTGATGGGGATACGATTGCGGCGCATGGCGGAAACAATGGAGCGGGGCGAGAGGAAATCACGATGCCGTGAGGTGCCGCAACAGTTTTGCGGTGACTTCGTCGCGCGGCGGAGTGACGTCGCAGGCAATCAGCAGGCCGCGGTCGCGGTAGTGATCGATGACAGGCGAGGTATGTCGGGTGTATTCCCGGTGGCGCGCGGCGAAGTTCTCCTCGGTGTCGTCGCTGCGGGTGCCGGTGGCCGTGCCGCAGGCGGGACAAAGGCCGTCATCGAGCGTTTGCGATTTCTGGCCGGACCAGCGGCAGTCCGGGCATTCCACACGGCCGCGGATGCGCGAGAGCAATTCGTCATAGGAGGCTTCGAGCAGCAGGACGGCATCGATTTCCAAATCCTGTTCCACCAGCCATGCGTCGAGAAACTCCGCCTGCGGCATGCTGCGCGGAAAGCCGTCGAGCACCCAGCCGTGGCTTTGGCGCTGGAGCCACGCGCCGAGCGCGTCGCACATCAGATCGTCCGGAACATAGCCGCCGCGCGCGAGAATGGGTTCGGCGGCGAGGCCGAGCGGCGTGGCGTTTTGCACATGCTCCCGGAGAAAGGCTCCGGTGCTGAGGTATCCGATGCCGAAGTGGTCCGCCAGCCGCCGCCCCTGCGTTCCCTTGCCCGAGGCCGGCGGCCCCAGCAGCACGACACGGCGCGGTCTGGCGGGTGAGGGGCTCAATGACTGCCTTGGTAGATATAGGCGGTGATGCCGATGACGATAAGCACGGCGATGACCGTCCAGAGATAGACGACGGCGGTGCGCGGGGCTCCTTTATGGCCTTGTTGGAGCCGGTCGTAACGGCCCTTGATGCGGCCCTTGCGGAGGAATCCGTCGTAGTGCTTCTGCAGGAGCTGGGTTTCCACCTGGCGCATCACGTCGAGCACCACGCCGACCATGATGAGCAGCGAGGTGCCGCCGAAGAACTGGAGCACCAGCGATCCCGGAGGAAGTCCGACGAGATAGCCGACGAACACCGGCAACACGAACAGCGTGGTGAGGAAAATGGCACCGGCGAAGGTGAGCCGTGTCATGGTGAAATCGAGGAAATCGGCCGTGGGTTTGCCAGGGCGCACGCCGGGGATGTAGCCGCCGTTGCGCTTGAGGTCCTCGGCGATCTGCGAGGGCTGGAACATCATTGCCACCCAGAAGTAGGAGAACAGGAAGATGCCGATGCCGCCGAGGATGTAATACCAGGTTCCACCGCCGACGAGTTCGCCGTAGATCTGGGTGGCCCAGCCCTGGCCGGAGAAGAACCATTGAAGCATCATGGGCGGCAGCGAGAGCACCGCGGTGGCGAAGATGATGGGCATCACGCCGGAGTAGTTCACCTTGAGCGGCAGGTATTGCGTCTGGCCGCCGAACTGTTTGCGGCCGACCACGCGCTTGGCATATTGCACCGCGATGCGGCGCTGGCCCTGGGTGATGGCCACGGTGGCGGCGATGACGATCAGCAGCATGGCGATCATCACGACCATCATCACGGAGCGGAACGGGCTGACGTCGTCGCCGGTGACGAAGTATTTCCACGCCTGGATGAGGGCGCCGGGCAGGGCGGAGATGATGTTGACGGTGATGATGATGGAGGTGCCGTTGCCGATACCCTTCTCGGTGATCTGGTCGCCGATCCACATCAGCAGCACGGTGCCGGCGACGATGGTCGTGACGGTAAGGGCCATCCAGGTGAACGACGGATCGGGCACGAGTTCGCCGAAACGTTCGATACCGGTCATGTAGGGGATACTTTCGGGGTTGGTGAGCGACTTGGCGACGAAGAACCCCTGCACCAGCGCGATGGCGATGGTGATGTAGCGGGTGTATTGGGTGATCTTCTGGCGGCCGCCGTCCTCGCGGGCGAGCCGCGAGAGCTTGGGCACCACCGCGGTCATGAGCTGCACCATGATCGAGGCGGAGATGTACGGCATGATGCCGAGGGCGAAGATGCCGGCCTGCTGGAGGCCGCCGCCGGCGAAGACGTTGAGCAGTGCGGTGATGCCGCCGGTCGGGTTGGCGGGATCCTGTTTCTGCATGTCGTCCAGCCACGCCTTGATCACGTTGGCATCCACCCCCGGGAGGGTGATGTGCACGCCGAGACGGATGATGACGATGAGCGCGAGGGTGAACAGGATGCGGTCCCGCAGCTCGGGGATTTTCCAGGTGCTGGCAAAGGCGGAGATCATGGTGGGTGGCTTGGAAAAAGAAGCGGGGGTTATATGCGGGACGAGGGAATGCGCAAGCGCTTCCCCCGCCGGATCCCGGAAATGTCAGGCGTTAGACACGCCGGGATCACGCCTTGATCGTCACGGTGCCGCCGGCCTTTTCGATCTTGGCACGGGCGGAGGGGCTGATCTTGTCCACCTCGACGGTGAAGGACTTCTCGACCTCGCCATCGGCGAGCAGTTTGACGGCGTCGCAACGGCCGTTGAGCAGGCCGGACTTGCGGAGGGATTCCTCGTTGATCACGGCACCGGCTTCGAAGCGGGCGTCAAGGTCGCCGACGTTGACCACGCCGTTGACGGTGCGGAAGTCGTGGTTGTTGAATCCGCGCTTGGGCAGGCGGCGGTGAAGCGGCATCTGGCCGCCCTCGAAACCGACGCGGGTGCCGCTGCCGGAGCGGGCTTTCTGGCCCTTGTTGCCCTTGCAGGCGGTCTTGCCGTGGCCGGAGCTTTCGCCGCAGCCGAGGCGCTTGACCCGGCGCTTGGCTCCGGGGTTGGGGCTGTAGTCGTGAAGTTGCATGAGAAGTTTCTAGTTTTCAGTTTTCAGTTTTCAGGGAAGAAAGAAGCGAGCGGGGCTCCGAGCTGGTGCTCTGGTCTTCTGTCTTCTATCTCTGAGTCTTCTGTCTTCAGATCGCCTTTTCTTTCTTCTTCTTGCCGCGTGCGCCGAGGATTTCGTCGCGGGTGCGGAGTTGGGAGAGGGCCTTGAGCGTGGCCTTGACGACGTTGGCGTGGTTGGAGGAACCCATGGACTTGGCGAGGATGTCACGGATGCCGACCGCCTCGCAGACGGCGCGGACGCCGCCACCGGCGATGATGCCGGTTCCGGGAGAGGCGGGCTTGAGGAGCACCTTGCCGCCGCCGTATTCGGCGTAGATTTCGTGCGGGATGGTGCCGTCCACGACGCTCATCGGCTTGAGCACCTTGCGCGCGGCCTCGCTGGCCTTGCGGATGGCGTCGGCCACTTCGTTGGCCTTGCCGAAGCCGAGGCCGACCTTGCCGATCTTGTCGCCGGAGACGACGAGTGCGGAGAAGCTGAAGCGGCGGCCGCCTTTGACGACCTTGGCGCAACGGTTGATGAAGACGACCTTTTCGGAAAGCTCGTTGCCATCGGCATCGGTGGGGGCCTGGCGCTCTTCGCGGCGCGGGCCGCCACGTCCGCCGCGGCCGCCACCGCCACGGGGGCCGCGTTCGTGCTGGGGCTGCGGGGCAGCGGTTTCACGGGCGGGGGTCTCGGCCTTCGCCTCGGCGGCCGGTGCGGCTTCGGCAGCCGGCGCGGTGGTTTCGTTTTCGGGGATGGTTACCATGATGGGAATCGGGGCGTGGCGTTAGAATTGGAGACCGGCTTCGCGCGCGGCGTCGGCGAGGGCTTTGACTTTGCCGTGATAGAGGTGGCCGCCGCGGTCGAAGACGACGGCGCTGACGTTGGAGCCCTTGGCCCGCTCGGCGACGAGCGCGCCGACTTTCTTGGCGCTCTCGACATTGGCCGCGGCCTTCTCGAAGGACTTGTCCATGGTGGAGGCGGAAACGAGGGTCTTGCCCGCCACATCGTCGATGATCTGGGCGTAGATGTGCTGGTTCGAGTAATGGACGGCCAGGCGCGGGCGTTCGGCGGTGCCGGAGACCTTGCGCCGGATGCGCTTGTGGATGCGCTGGCGGATCGATTTGCGTTTGATGATGCTCATGATGCCGTGATTCGTTGGGGTTATTTGCCGACGCTCTTGCCTTCCTTGCGGCGGACGTGTTCGTCGCTGTAGCGGACGCCCTTGCCCTTGTAGGGCTCCGGCGGATAGTAGCCGCGGACCTCGGCGGCGAACTGGCCGACGAGCTGCTTGTCGATGCCTTCCACCTTGATCTTGGTGTTTTCCGCCACGGTGACGGTGAGTCCGGCCGGGATGGGGTGAAGCAGCGGGTGGGAGCGGCCGAGGGAAAGATCGAGATCCTTGCCCTTGACGGCGGCGCGGAGGCCGACGCCGTGGATTTCCAGGTTCTTCTCGAAACCCTTGGAAACGCCGATGATCATGTTGTGGACCAGGCTGCGGGCGGTGCCGTGGAGCGCCTTGTGCTGGCGGCTCTCGGTGGCGCGGGAAACGACGACGCTGCCGTCCTCCTGCTGGAGCGAGATGCCGGCGGGAAGATCGAAGTCGAGTTTGCCCTTGGGGCCTTCGACGACGACGGTGCGGCCATCAAGCTTGATGGCGACTTTTTCGGGAAGTTGGATTGGTTTGAGTCCGACTCGTGACATGGTGATGTGTTCCTTTCGCGAGTTAGGGGTTTACCAGACGAAGGCGAGGAGTTCGCCGCCGAGATTCTGACGTTTGGCGCTGCCGCCGGACATGACTCCCTTGGAAGTGGAGAGGATGGCGATGCCGAGGCCGGACATGACACGCGGGATCTCACCGGCACCGACGTAGTGGCGGCGGCCGGGACGCGAGACGCGCTTGAGGTCGGTGAGGACGGGGCGGCCGTCCACGAAGCGGGGCTTGACCCGCAACTGGGTTTTCTTGTCGGTGTCGACCTCGTAATTCCAGATGTAGCCTTCCTCCTGGAGGAGGGTGGCGATGTCCGCCTTGATGCGGGAGTAGGGAGCGGTGAATTCCTCGTTGCCGGCGCGGGCCGCGTTTTTGAAGCGGGTGAGGAAGTCCGAGATGGGATCGGTGAGAACTGCCATGGTGTTGGTTCCGTTGGAGATGTTTC
>DATISV010000451.1:0-2166 GCA_035468505.1 Luteolibacter sp.
CGACCTGCACGACGACATCGGCAGCAACCTCGGCGGCATTGTGCTGTTGAGCGAAATCGGCGGCAAACAAAGCGCGGATCCGCAGTCGCGCAAGGACTTCCAGGCGATCAAGGAAGCCGCCGACGAAGCCTCGGAATCGATGCGCGACATCGTCTGGTTGATCCACCGGGGCGGTTCGGGCTTGCGCGAGCTGGTGGCCCGGATGCGCCAGGCCTCACGGATGATGCTCGGCGACAAGGAACTGGTGACGGAGGTCGAGCCCGCCGATTTGAAGGACCGCCAATTGAGCCTGTTGTTCCGCCGCCACGTGTTTTTCGCCTTCAAGGAAACGCTCAACAACGTGCGCAAGCACGCCGATGCGGAACGGATCGAAGCCCGCATCCATGTGGATTCATCCCGCCTGACTTTCACGGTCCGCGATGACGGCATCGGTTTCGATCCGCAAACCGCGCAGTCGCAGGGACGCGGCCTGGGCAACCTGAAACGTCGCGCGGCCAGGCTCAAGGGAAGCTGCCGCATCGAAAGCCGGCCCGGCCAAGGTTCTGTCGTGACATTTTCCGTTCCACTCAAATCCTGATCCACATGCAAACGACAACCGAAAAACCCACAAAGATCTGGCTGGTCGAGGACAACACGATCTTCGCCACCAGCGTGCGGCGGGTGATCGACAACTTCGACGGCATGGTCTGCACCGGAGGTTTCAACTCCGCCGAGCAGGCCTTCGAGGCGCTCGCCCGGGGAGAGTCGCCGGATGTGATCCTGCTCGACGTGCAGTTGCCCGGACTCGACGGCATCTCGGCTCTCGCCACCTTCAAGGAACGCGCGCCACAGGCACGCATCATCATCCTCACCGTCTTCGACGACGCCGACAAAATCTTCCGCGCGGTCTGCGCCGGGGCATCCGGCTATGTCCTGAAATCCGCCGGCATCGACGCCATCGGCGAGGCGATCGAACAGGTCATCGAGGGCGGCGCGCCGATGACGCCTGCCGTCGCGCGCAAGGTGCTCGACGGCTTCGCACGGATGGACGCCGTGGCCGCCGCGGAACAGAACGACTACAACCTGACACCCCGCGAGCAGGAAATCCTGCGCCTGCTGGCGGACGGACTGGTCAAGAAGGAGATCGGCGAAGCGATCGGTATCAGCTCGCACACCGTGTCCACCCACCTCCAGCGGGTTTACGAGAAACTCCACGTGCGCACCAACACCGGCGCGGTGGCCAAGGCGCTGCGGGAACGGCTCATCTGAGCGGAAATTCGGAATCGCACCTCCCGCGAATCGATAGCGAGTCCTGCGGCAACAAGGAAAACCGGCCCGGGGCGTGAGCCACCGGGCCGGAGGGATTGGGTTGATTTTGAATGCCGTCGTTCAGACGGGATTACGGTGTGGTCACCACCACGTTGAGGCGGGCGAAGAGTTTGTTGCCCACCGCCAGCGTGCGGCGGATCTTCACTTCGACCGCGTCGGTCGGCGAACCGGGAGTTACCGTGATCACGACATCCGGGCCGGCCACCGCCGTGGTCCAGCCGCTCAGGTCGCTGCCGTATTCCACTTCGATGGTGGTATTGGGATCATCGTTGGCTTCATCACTCCGGTTGAAGTTGAAGATGAAGAAGTCCGGATCGCTGGTGTTGTCGAGGGTCGGCAGCAGGCCGATCGCATTGGCGGAGGGATCGGCCGCGCCAAGCGCCCAAGCCACGCCGTTGTCCACGCCGTCGCCGTTGGTGTCGATGTCGGGAGCCGCGCCGCCGGACCAGGACGCGTAGCCCGAGGCACCGCCGGTATAGACGAGCCAGAGTTCGGTGTTGCCGTTCTGGAGCTGAAGCGCGTAATCGGTGATCGGCGCATCCAGCGCGGGAGCGCCCGTGAAACCGAGGTCGGCGGTCATCAGCAGATAGTCCGATGAATTGTCCACCGTGCCGGTGATCTTCACGGTGCCATTCGTCAGATCCACCGAAGAAGTGGAAGTCGTCAGCGAGCCGAGCGTGAAGTCCAGCGAGGCGCCGCTGGCCACGGTGATGGGCGAGGCATGGCTGCCACCGACCAACGCCAATGTGCCTTCGTTCACACTGGTCGCGCCGGTGTAGTCGTTGGCACCGGAAAGGACCTGGGTGCCCGGACCGGTCTTGGTCAGCTACATGCGCGTGGACAGACGGGCGTTGCCGG
>DATISV010000452.1:0-4324 GCA_035468505.1 Luteolibacter sp.
GACATCCGCTTCGACGAGGCGCAGATCGAGGAAGGACGCAACTTCGCCAACAAGATCTACAATGCCTGCCGCTTCCGGCAGATGGCGGGAGGAGTTTCGAGTTTTCAGTTTTCAGTTTTCAGTAAAGAAGACTTGCCGCCCTATCACATTGATATCATGGCCAAGCTCGATGGGCTGGCGGTGAATCTGAAGGCGGCCTACGCCGGGTATCGTTTCGGCGAGGTGGCGCAATTGTTGTATGAATTCCTGTGGAACGAGTTCTGCGACAAGTTCCTCGAAGCGGTGAAACTCGACCTGCGCGAAAGCGCCACGCCCGAGGCGCGCGAGGCGACCCTGGCCACCTTCGATGCGGTGATGGCGCGCTATCTCCAGTTGCTCAGTCCCTACATGCCGCACATCGCCGAGGAACTCTCGACGCGCATGGGTTATGTGAAGGAAGGGGAGTTCGTGATGGAAAAAACGCTGCCCACGGAACCGTTGGTGGGCTTCGATGCCACAGAAGCGCAAACCAAGGCCGCCGCGATCTACGAGACCGCCGGCCGCCTGCGCAACCTCAAGACCGAATACAACGTGGCCACGCGCAAGGACGTGCGTTTCGTCGCCAAGGGCGCGCCCGCCTGGCTCGCAGCCGAAACCAAGGTGCTCGCCCTGCTTTGCGGCGCGGCGGAGATTTCCATCGATGCCGGTTACGAAGCGCCGCAGGGCACGCCGGTTTCACTCACTCCGGTTGGCGAGGTTTATCTGCCGCTTGAAGGATTGATCGATGTGGAAGCCGAGCGCGCCCGTCTGACCAAGGAAATCGAGAAGATCAAAATCGAAGTGAAAAAGTGCGAGGGCAAGCTCGGCAACGCCAGCTTCGTGGACCGCGCACCGCCGGAAGTCGTGGAGCAGGAAAAGGCGCGTCTCGCCGAATGGCGGGCGAAGCTCGACCAGCTTTCCGGCATGCTCGCGGCGCTCGGATGATTCCTTGCCATGCCCTGCCGGAAAACTAGACTGCCAATCCGCGCATGACCCATGAGTGATCTCGCCAGCATTCCCGGCATCGGAAAAACCTCGCTTGAGTTATTGGAAGCGGCGGGGTTTCTCACCGTCGAATCGCTGGCCGTGGCCAAGCCGGACGCCTTGGCTGCGGAGCTGAAACACTGCAATTCGATCCTCAAGATCGCCAAACAGGTGCCGTCGGTGAAATCGATCGCGCAATGGATCGAACATGCCAGGGAGTTTGAGGGACTCGAAGCCGGGGCGAATGATGAACCTCAGCCGGCAGTCCAGGCCGAGACGGTGGCTTATGAAATCACGCCCGAGGATGTCTCGCTGATCGCCATGGCTCCCGTGGCGATCCCGCTCCCGGCCAGGATACTGATGAATCACCAGCTTGCGGTGGGCGACATCCCGCCGGCGCTGCTTTTCAACCCCGCCGATGCCGGGGCGGAGGTGCGCACCAGGCGGCACCTGCCGGAAAACCGCGCCGCAAAAACCCAAACCGGTGCAAGCCACTTCGTAAGGATCGCCGAGAACGCGGCGCAACGGCTCGAAATCGACACCGCGCGCCTGCGCACCACCAGCGATCCGATGCCCCTTCCTCAGCGCACGCCCAGGGTGAAGGCCTCGCCATCCGAGGACCGTCTCGCGCTGATCCGCGCGCCGCGCTCCGAGACGAACAAGGGCCGCAACCCGGAATCGCGCCGCTACATTCGAGGCGTGCTGCACAGCCATCCGGTCGGCATTTATGCCGGGGCATTCGTCACGCTGCTGGTGATGCTGTTGACTCCGCTGGCGGTGATATCTGCTGTGCTGCTGCTGCTGTCCGGCGAGATTCCCGAAAAATTCGCATGGGTTCCCGGCTGGCTGATTGTTTTTCCGCTCGTGCTGCCGCTGGCCGGCATGGGTTATCTCATCTGGGGTTTGAGTGGAAGCTGCCGGATCTGCGGTCAGGGGTTGTTCCGCCACCGCGCGCATCTCAAGAACAACCGCGCGCACCGTGTTCCGGGCTTGGGATACATTTTTCCGCTTTGCATACACATCCTGCTGTTCCACTGGTTCCGCTGCACCCACTGCGGAACGCCGGTGCGCCTCAAGGAATGATCTCGTCTTTGCACAATACCGTTCGCCGCCTTTGCGCGCTCGCACTCTGTCTGCTCCCGGCCGCGTGCGGGAACAAAGGCGACCCGCCCAAGCCATCCTCCGGCGGTTTTGGCGGCACCGGGGTCCCGCCGCAACTCGCCGCCGCCCGGCAGGCTGAGACTCCCGCCTCCCCCGGCAACCTGCCGCAGCAGGTCGAACTCACTCCCGAAGAGGACATCTTTTTCACCGATCCCGACAACCCGGAGGGCAGCCTGCCCGAGTTATCCACCGTGCTCGCCGCCGCGCCCGACCGCCGCGAGCCGTGGGAGCGCAGCGAAACGATCGCCCGCCGGCTCGCCGCCCGCGAGGGCAAGCCGCTGCTCATCTGGTTCACCGATTCCGCGCGCAGCCCGATGTGCAAGGCGCTCGCGCAGGAGCTTTTCAACGATCCTGAATTCAACGATTGGGCCACGGAGAAAATCGTCCGCCTCAAGGTCGATTCCAACGTCGTGGTGGACGACTCAGACCTCTCGCTCGGGGAAAAGGAAACCCTGCTCGTGGACCGCCGGAACCATGTCGAGCGCATGCGGAAGCGATACAAGGTACTCGGCAACCCGATGCTGGTGATGTGCGGTCCCGATGGCAAGGTGCTCGGCCGCTATCGCGGCTACAAGCGCGGCCAGGCGGACTATTACTGGGGGCTCATCAGGCAGGGCGAGGTGGCCGCGTCCGTTTCCCACAAGGCATGGCGCGAAGGGCTCGAAAAGAAAGGCTACCGCGACTGGCACGACCGCCAGGGCCGCAAGGTGTTCGCCAAACTCGTTTCCTATTCCGAGGGCAATCTCATCCTGATCGAGCCGGATGGTACCCGCTGCCGCACGCACGAACGCAAGCTTTCGGACGACGACCGCGACTGGATCGCCGAACAGAAACGGATGCGCGGCCTGTGATGGCGCAGGGTGGTCACGTTAAGGCCAGCCAGTCGCCGCCGGCGATGTGGCGGGATTCATCCACCGGTCCGTCCCATAGCCAGACCCACGCGCGGCATGGTGGATCCTCGCGGCGCGAGGTGCGGACATCCATTTTCACGCGGCGGTATTCCGGTCCCTCGTAGTCGTCCAGCGCGGCGAGCATCGTTGCGGGGACTTGATGGATTTCTCCGATGACCTCGCCGGCGTTTTCATCGGCGACCAGCCCGGGATACCAGTCGATGCGGTAGAGCCGTCCGCGCACGGTGGCGGTGGCGACGAATTCCGCGCCTTGCAGCCGGTGGTGATTCGAGCCGCCGCGGCGCAGCGTGCCATAGACGAAAACGGTTTCCACGGAATCGGGCATGGATCGCTCAATCCCGGAGCTTGTGGCCGACCTCGTTGTCGAGCATGCGGCGGAGATCGTCGAGGCCCTCGCCGGTGTCGGCGGAAATCGGGACGACTTCGATTTTCGGGAAACGCTGGCGGAAGGCGGCGAGGTATTCCGCCGAGCCTTCGAGGTCCATCTTGTTGGCGACGACCTTCCACGGGAAACGGGCGAGGTCCTCGTCGTATTCCTTGATCTCGCGGCGGAGGATTTCCAGGTCGGCGAGCGGGTCGCGGCCCTCGCTGCCGGCCATGTCGAGCACGAAGAGGAGCAGGCGGCAGCGCGTGATGTGGCGCAGGAACTCGTGGCCGAGCCCGCGGTTTTCGTGCGCCCCCTCGATCAGGCCGGGGATGTCGGCGACGGTGCAGCGGCGAAAGCCGGGAAACTCGACCACGCCGACGACCGGCTGGAGCGTGGTGAACGGATAGGATGCGACTTTCGGTTTCGCGGCGGAGAGCTTGCCGATCAGGGTGGATTTGCCGGCATTCGGGAAACCGACCAGGCCGGCGTCCGCGATGCGGCGCAGTTCGAGGTAGAACACGCCGGATTCGCCGGATGTGCCGAGCGTGTGCTCGGTGGGCGTGCGGTTGGTGGCGGTGCGGAAATTCCAGTTTCCGAGCCCCGGCTCGCCGCCCTTGCACAACACGAATTCCTGGCCGTTCTCGGTGAGGTCGGCGACCGGTTCCAGGTCGATGCCCTCCTCGCCGCGTTCGAGCTGTGCGGCTTCCTGCACGGTGGCGACGTTGGCGCGGTAAACCACCGTGCCGGGCGGCACCTTGCCGATCGTGCGCTTGCCGCTCTTGCCGGTCTTGCGCGAGCCGGCTCCGTTTTTCCCGTGCTCGGCGATGAGCTTGGGATCGTAGTGGTATTGGCGCAGGTTGTCGGTCGAGGGATCGACCACCAG
>DATISV010000453.1:0-1933 GCA_035468505.1 Luteolibacter sp.
ATCGCGGCGTTATCGACATACATGTGCTCGAGTTTCACCTCGGGAAATTCCTTGGAAATCTCGATCACCGTCTCGCGCCAGAGGACGGAGGAGGCGAGGACGTTGGCCTTGTCCACGGAAAGCAGGCGCTTGTCACGGCCCATGGCGGCGGTGAAGGCGACGCGGGCGATGCGCTCGATCTCGCTCTTCTTGTAGATCATCGTGTCGAGCGCGACCGGCTCGCCGTTTTCCTCGTGGCGGCCCTTGGGTTTGCCGAAATAGGCACCGCCGATCAGTTCGCGCACGCAGAGCACGTCGAAGCCGTCGGCGATGAGTTCCTGTTTCACCGGCGAGGCGTGGGTGAGCGCGGGCAGGCATACGCCCGGACGCAGGTTGGCGAAGAGACCGAAGTGTTTGAGCAAGGGCAGCAGCGCGCCGCGCTCTGGCTGGATGTCGGGCGGCAGGTTTTCCCATTTCGGTCCGCCGACGGAACCGAACAGGATCGCATGCGCCTGCTCGCAGGCAGCCAATGTTTCCGGTGGCAGCGGGTGGCCGGTGGCGTCGATCGCCGCGCCGCCGACGAGGTGCTCGCTGCGCGAAACCTTGAAATCGAACTTGGTTTCGACGGCGTCGAGAACTCGGACGGCCTCGGCCATGACTTCGGGGCCGATGCCGTCTCCGGCGAGAATCGTGATGCGGTGCTGGCGTGACATGCGCGGGAACATGCAAACCGCGCCCCATGCTGGCAAGCGCCCGATGGCAAAAGCCGCGCTTACTTTTCCACCGCCCGCGCCACGCGCAGGATCATCGCCTCGCCGAGGTGCGGGCCGAGGATTTGCAGGCCGGTGGGAAGGTTTTTGCCGCCGTCGAAATCCGTCACGCCGCAAGGCACGGAAATGCCGGGAATACCGGCGAGGTTGGCGGAGAGCGTGAAGATGTCGCTGAGATATTCGTGCAGCGGATCGTCGGCATAAGCGCCGATCCTTCGGGCGGGTGTCGGAGCGACGGGGGAAACAATCGCGTCCACCTGTTTGAAGGCGTTTTCGAAATCGCGGCGGATCAGGGTGCGCACTTTTTGGGCACGACCGTAATAGGCATCATAGTATCCGGAAGATAACACATAAGTGCCGAGGATGATGCGGCGTTTCACTTCCGCGCCGAATCCCTGCTCGCGCGATTTTTTGTAGAGATCGAGGATGTCCGTGGGATTCGCGGCGCGGCGGCCATAGCGGATGCCATCGAAACGCGAGAGGTTCGACGACGCCTCGGCCGGCGCGATGATATAATAAGTGGCGACCGCGTGTTCGGTGTGCGGAAGGGAAATTTCGACGATCTCCGCTCCCTGCGATGCGAGTTTCCGGATCGCGGCTTCGACGTTTTTCCTCACACCGGAGTCGATGCCATCGCCGAAGTATTCCTTCGGCACGCCGAGCTTGAGACCCTGCACGCCGTCGTTGAGACCGCCCAGGCAATCGGGCACCGGCACGTCCAGCGACGTGGAATCCGCGGGATCGAAGCCGGCGATGGCCTGAAAAACCAGCGCGGCATCCTCAACCGAGTGCGTGAGCGGGCCGATCTGGTCGAGCGACGATGCGAAGGCGACCAGTCCGTAGCGCGAGACACGGCCGTAGGAGGGCTTGAGACCGACCACACCGCAATGCGACGCCGGTTGGCGGATCGAGCCGCCGGTGTCCGAGCCGAGCGCGGCGACGGCACTGCCCGCGGCCACCGCCGCGGCGGAACCGCCCGACGAACCGCCGGGAACGCGCTCAAGATCACGCGGATTGCGGGTCGTTTGCAGGGCGGAGTTTTCCGTGGCCGAGCCCATCGCGAACTCATCCATGTTCATCCGCCCGAAGGGAATTGCCCCGGCGGCGCGCAACTTGCGGATCACCGTGGCGTCGTAGGGTGAAGTGTAGTTTTCCGCGAGGAAACGCGAGCCGCAGGTGCATGG
>DATISV010000454.1:0-2699 GCA_035468505.1 Luteolibacter sp.
CCTGATGGCGGAGGAGCCGGCGGCCAAACCCGAATCGAAGCCCGCGGTAGCGCCCGCCAAGGCGACTGACGAACTCCAGTCCGCGCTGGAAAAACTCGAACTGCCGGGCATCAAGATCAACGTCAAGGAATGGTCCGTGGACGTGGATGCCGAAGTCGCCCTCCAAACCGGCCTGCTGGAACTCATCGCCTGCACCAAGGACACCAAGGAGCACGAATCCATCCTGCTGGTGAACGCGAAGCCGAGCCACATCCACACCGCGCTCCTGCTGCTCGGGGCCAAGCCGGGAAATCCCGCGTCGCAACGCGTCATCGAGGGCGACAACCCACGCTTCATCGATCTGCCGCCGCGCGGCCATCCGGTGGACGTTTATCTGATTTTCGAAAAGGACGCGCCGAAGGAGCATCCGATCAGCGAGTTCCTCATCCCCGCCGATCACCATGACGCCACGGTGGAGGAAAAGGAGCCGGATCCCGAGGACAAGTTCCCCACCCACACCTTCGTCTTCGCCGGTTCCGTGCTCTACGGCGAGGGTGACGCGCCGAAGGTCTATGTCGCCGACCAGAGCGGCAGCGTGATCTCGCTGGCCACCTTCGGCGACGAACTGCTCTGCCTGCCCGGTTTCCACGCCAATGCCAACGAGGCGCTCGCCTGGCAGGCGAATGATAGCAAACTGCCCGAAATCGGCACCAAGGTGATCCTGCGCCTGCGTCCCCAGCGCAACAATCAGCCTTGAGTCGGAAATTTCCGTCCGCTTGCCAGCGTAACACCACGGCCGGAGTGATTTCCGCCCGCCGTTTCCACATGGGCAACGGCCAAACCCAACCATCCGACATGAAACGCATAAGTCGATTCGCATCCCTGCTGCCGCATCTGGCGCTCACTCTCGCACTGCTGACCCCCAGCTCCGCCGCACCGCGCGGCAAGCAAATCGAGAACCCCGATCTCACCAAGGGCGGCACCATTCCGGAGCAAGCGAAGCACGATTGGAACCTCGGAGCCACCGGGGCCCGCGGCTGGATCCACAGCGACCGCCTCACCACCACCGACGCCCGCCAGATCGCCGTCACCCAAGTGGACAAGGGCTCACCAGCCGATGGCGTGCTCGCGACCGGCGACGTGATTCTCGGCGTGGCCGGCAAGCCGTTTTCCTACGATCCTCGCACCGAAGTCGGCAAAGCGCTCACCGCGGCCGAGTCCGTGGCCGGCGGCGGACAACTGGCGCTCACCCGCTGGCGTGACGGAGAAACCTCGCAAGTCACGGTGAACCTGCCGGTGCTCGGCGATTACAGCGCCACCGCGCCCTACGATTGCCCGAAGTCCGCACGCATCCTGCAGGACGTCTGCAAGGCACTTGCACAACGCATGCGGGACCCCGGATATCCGCGCCAACAGAACCCGATCACCCGTTCGCTCAACGCACTCGCCCTGCTCGCCAGCGGCGATCCGGCCTATCTGCCATTGGTCAAGAAAGAGGCCGCATGGGCGTCGGAGTATTCCGCCGATTCGATGGCCACCTGGTATTACGGCTACGTCATCATGTTGCTCGCCGAATACAAGATGGCCACCGGCGACGAGTCCGTCATGCCGGGGCTGCGGCGGCTCGCGATGGAAGCCGCGAAGGGCCAGAGCATCGTCGGCTCGTGGGGACACAAGTTCGCGGGACCCGACGGCCGCCTCGTCGGTTACGGCATGATGAACGCCCCCGGTGTCCCGCTCACCACCTCACTGGTCATGGCCCGCGCCGCCGGCGTGGACGACCCGCAAATTTCCGAAGCCATCGAACGCAGTGCCAAGCTCCTGCGCTTCTACATCGGCAAGGGGGCCGTCCCCTACGGCGATCACAATCCGTGGATTCAAACCCACGAGGACAACGGCAAGTGCGGCATGGCCTCGGTGCTTTTCAACCTCATGGGCGAGGAACAGGGCGCGGAGTATTTCTCCCGCATGAGCGTGGCCTCCCACGGTGCCGAGCGCGATAGCGGCCACACCGGAAATTTCTGGAACATCCTGTGGTCGATGCCCGCCGTGGCGCAATCCGGCCCACACGCCTCCGGCGCGTGGATGAAGGAATTCGGCGCATGGTATTTCGATCTCGCGCGGCGTTGGGACGGCAGCTTCCCGCATCAGGGACCGCCGCAGCCCGGCAAGGACCACACCGCCCACTGGGACGCCACCGGCAGTTACCTGCTCGCCTACGCGATGCCGTTGAAAAAGATTTATCTAACAGGAAAGCGCCCGGCCACCACGCCACAACTCGATGCCGCCGCTGCGGATGCACTCATCGCCGACGGCCGCGGATGGTCGAACAAGGACCGCAACAGTTATTACGACAGTCTTTCCCGCGAGGAACTGATGAAGCGCCTTGCAAGCTGGTCGCCGGTCGTCCGCGAGCGCGCCGCCATGGCACTCGCCCGGCAAAAGAACGCCAAGCTGGTGGGCGAATTGACCTCCATGCTCGAAGCGCCGCGTCTCGAAGCGCGCCTCGGTGCCTGCCAGGCGCTCGCCATGCTCAAAAACGACGCCTCGCACGCAATCCCCGCGCTCCGCGCCAACCTCTCGCATGACGACCTGTGGCTGCGCGTGAAGGCCGCCGAAGCCATCGCCGCCACCGGCAGCCACGGCATGGACACCCTGCCCGAATTGCTCGAACGTCTCGCCAAAGGCCCCACGCGCGACGATCCGCGCGGCATGGAGCA
>DATISV010000455.1:0-2856 GCA_035468505.1 Luteolibacter sp.
AAACAGGCGGAGATGGCAGGGGATGTTCATGGCGACCCATGCAAACAAGCATCCCGGCCGGCGGCAATTTCCAAATGCTCCGGCGCATTTCCCACTTGGTGGCAACCGCGCGTCCGCCTAGACTGCGGCGCGATGGATGCCGACGAGAGCGCGTTTCTGGAATTCATGGCCACCGAGCGGAGCGCCTCCGGGCGAACGCTGGTGAACTACCGCCAGGCGCTCGCGGTTTATCGCGAATGGCGTGGCGGAAACTTCGCCGGCTGGCGCAAGGAAACGGCGGACGATTTCCGCGATTATCTCTTCGCGCTGATGAAACAGGGACTCAAGCGGTCCACCATCCGCCTGCGCTTTGCGGCGCTGCGGTCGTTTTACAAACATCTTGTGCTGCGTCGCGGTCTCGGCCGCAGTCCGGTGGCGGAGGTGCAGTTGCCGAAGGCCGAGCGCGCGCTGCCGGTGGTGCTCAGCCTGGCACAGGTGGACGAACTGCTCGCCATGCCGCTGCGCCTGCCCTTGGACAAGAAATCGCCGCCGTGGCTGCCCGTGCGCGATGCGGCGATCCTCGAATTGTTCTACTCCTGCGGACTGCGGATTTCCGAGCTGCTCGCGCTCGATGTGAAGGATGTCGATTTCCTCGGCGAAACGGTGAAAGTGCGCGGCAAGGGCGCGAAGGAACGCATCGTGCCGGTGGGCGGTCCGGCAGTGAACGCGATCCAGCGCTACCGGCGCGAGGCGGCGGTGACGTCCGGTCCGCTCTTCCTGAGCAAGCGCCGCACGCGCATCACCCAGCAGGCGGTGGACCTGCTCCTGCGCAAGTACATCAAGCACAGCGGCATTCCGTTCGCCATCAGCCCGCACAAGTTGCGGCATTGTTTCGCCACGCATCTGCTTGACGCCGGCGCGGACCTGCGCAGCGTGCAGGCAATGCTCGGCCACGCCTCGCTCGCCACCACCCAGATCTACACCCACGTCACCCGCGAGCGGCTCAAGCAAGCCTACGACAACGCACATCCCCGAGCATGAAACCCCGTTTTATCAAACTGCTGATCGTTGCCATACCAGTGCTTCTTCTCGCCGCCTGCGCCGCGAACAAGGGGACGGTTCATCGTCCGGTTTCCAGGCCTTCGGACAAACCAATCGCCATACTGTTCGTCGGCAACAGTTATAGCTTCGACGTGCCGAAGGAACTCAAGCGCCTCGCCGCGCGCAATGGCCACCGCGTGCGTGTCGGCCAGGTCACCAACGGTGGCTGGACGCTGGAGCAACACACCCGCAACGAGGAAACGCTGCGCGCCATCCGCGAGGGCGGGTGGGACATCGTGGTCCTGCAGGAACAAAGCCGCATCCCGTCGCGGCCGATCAAGCGCGTGCTCGCGATGTTCCCCGCCGTGCGCGAACTCGCGGAAATCGCGCGCTCCCATGGCGCGGAGCCGGTGCTCTATCAGACATGGGGTTATCGCGATGGCGACTCATACCGCTCCGGCGACGATTTCCATGCGATGGTCGCACGCGTTCGCGAGGGATATCACGCCGCCGCGGCCCATGCCGGCGGCTTGCGCGTCATTCCGGCGGGCGATGCATGGGAGCGCGAAATGTCCGCCGGCCGTGGCGCGATGTTGTTCCAGGACGACGGCAGCCATCCCACCCGCGAGGGAAACCGGCGGACGGCATCGGTGTTCTACCGGGAGCTGTTGGCAAGCGATCCGGCTGGAGATGATATCAGCCAAACGCTTGCCTCAACATCGCCAGGCTCTTCGGAATCGCCGTGAGCGGATCCTCCCTGCCCTCGAATTCGAGTGAAACGAAGCCGGCATATCCCGCATCCCGCATGATCCCGGCGATGCGGTTGTAGTCGAGGTCGAGCGTGTACCAGACGCCGCCTCCGTAATAGGTTTTCGCCTGAAGCAGCACGGTTTCGGACGCGAGTTTGGCGAGGCGGTCGTAGGGATCTTCGAGGAAGTTTCCGGTGTCGAGCGTGACGCGCAGCCATGGTGAATCCACGGCATCGACCACGCGCTTCACGCCCTCCGGCGTGCGGCCGAGGCCCCAGTGGTTTTCCAATCCCATCACCACGCCGCGTTTTCCCGCCTCGACAGCGAGTTTTCGGTAGGCCTCGATCACCCATGCATAGGCGTCGTCCTCATCGTGGCCTTCGATGGGTTTTTCCTCGCCCCGGTTTGCCATCAACTCGTTGAAACTGGCGGAGGTGCCCCAGGTGCCGGAGTTCACGCGCATGGTGGGGATGCCGAGCTGATACGCCTGCTCCATGCAGTCGATGGTGTGATTGATGTTCTTCTCACGCGCCTCGGCCGATGGTGAGAGGAATCCCTGATGCGTGGAGTAGCCGATCAGATCGATGCCCAGCAGCAGCGCGCGGCGTTTGATTTTCATCAACTCGCTTCTTTCGGTGGAAACGAGCTGGCGCTGGAGGATTTCAAAGCCGTCGAAGCCCATGCGTGCGGCGTGTTCGATGCAGATGTCAATCGGCCGCAGGTCGTCCCGGTTGAAGCCCCAGAAGGAATACGAGGAAACGCCGATGCGGTTGATGCGTTTCGTGTGTTTGCCGACAGGCGCGACGGTTTCCGCAAGGCAGGGTCCGGTGACGGCGCTTGCCGATGCGGTGGCGATGAATTGACGGCGGTTCACGTGGAAAACATGCGCCATTCGCCGGGAATGGGAATCGTTTTTCGTGTCTTTGCCGCGACGCATGGATCGGCACGCGCGTTTCCGCATTGATTCCATTCCATGGTCGTATTATCACACTCACTATGCCACAATCACTGGCAAATATTCTCGTGCATCTGGTCTTTTCCACCAAGGACCGAACTCCATGGATCGCCGACGACTGGCGGGACGATC
>DATISV010000456.1:0-1905 GCA_035468505.1 Luteolibacter sp.
TGGTGATGTAACCTTTTTGTTTCACGCGCTCGCCGTTGACGTTGATGGTATAGTCCGGGTTGGGCGGCAGGTAGTGGCCTTGTCCGGCGAAGCTGACCCAGTGGTCCCAGCCGAGCTGCGGTTTGTCGCTTTCCCCGCCCATGTGCCACTTTCCGAAGAAGCCGGTCGCGTATCCCGCCTTTTGTAGGTATTGCGGGAAATAGACTGTGCCGGGAGGGATGGCGCGGTTGTTGTCGATGACTCGGTGGCGGAAGGTGTAGAGACCTGTTAGTATGGAGGCTCGACTCGGCGAGCACAGCGAGGTGGTGACCAGCGCGTTCTTGAGATAGGCTCCGTTCTCGGCGAGCGAGTCCATTACCGGCGTTTTGGCGAACTGATGGCCAAGGAAGCTCATGGCGTCGTAGCGGTGGTCGTCGGAAAGGATGAAGACGACATTGCGCGGCTTGGTTTCTGGGAGGCGTTCGGGAATGACTTCGGTGGGGATGGGTGCAGCGGCGAACAGGACGGCCGGGGCGAGGAACAAGAGTGTGAGGAGATGCTTCATGTTGTGACGGAATTTGAGACTATTTCTCCGGCGCTTGCCATGGGGTGGCGCCGCCGCGCTGGATGTGGAGGGAGAGGGCCTTGGCGAGATCAGCGAAAACGTCCGGCTTGGCCTTGACGAGGTCATTCTGTTCCCGTGGGTCGTCCTTGAGGTTGTAGAGTTCGAAGGGCTGGAAGGGATGGTTCTGCAGGATCTTCCAATCCCCGCGGATCAGGGCATGGTATGCCTTGCCGAGGTATTTCGGGTTGCCCTCGCGGCGGACGAAGTAGAGTTCGCGCTCCGGTGTTTCGAGCGGCTCGCCGCGAAAGATTGGGGCGAGGCTCACGGCATCGAGGCCGGGCGACGGTTTGGCTTCGGCGAGTTCGAGGAAGGTGGGAAAAATGTCGAACAGAAGACCCGCGTAATCAGAGCGCGAGCCGGGTTGGATTTTTCCCGGCCAGCGCACCATGAAAGGGACGCGCAGGCCGCCGTCGTAGTGATCCTGCTTGCCGCCGCGCCACGGGTCGTTGTTCTGGGCGTGGGGATGCGAACCTCCGTTGTCGGCGGCGAAGACGACCACGGTGTTCTCGGCCAGGCCGGTTTCGTCGAGCGCGGCGAGCACGCGGCCGATGTGGTGGTCGAGGTGCTCTACGAAGGCGACGTTGCGGGCGCGGGCGGGATTCATGTCCGGGTGGCGCTGTTTGATTTTCTCAAACCATTCCTTGGGCGGCTGGATCGGGTAGTGCGGGGCGTTGTAGGCGAGATACATGAAGAACGGCCCGGCGTCCTTGCGCTCGCTGAAGTGGTCGATGGCCCAGTTTGTGAAGACTTCGGTGGCGTGGCCCTCCGCTTCGATCACTTCGGTGTTTTTCCGCATGCAGTCGATGCCGTGGCGGCGGTGCTTGTAATAGTCATCCATCATGCCGGCGAGGAAGCCGTGAAAGAAATCAAATCCGCGCTCGTTGGGCAGGTTTGGCGATCCGAAGCCGAGATGCCACTTGCCGATGAGGCTCGTGTGGTAGCCGGCACGCTTGAGTTCGTCGGCGAGTGTGGGAACACCCGGATCAAGGTGCCCCCAGGAATCGTTCGGATTGAGGCGAATGACGCCAGGCACGCCGACGCGGTCGGCATGGCGTCCGGTGAGTATGGCGGCGCGCGACGGCGAACAGACGGTGCAGTTGGCCCGCATGTCGGTGAAGAGCATGCCTTCCGAACCGATGCGGTCGATGTGCGGCGTGCGGACGTCGGATTTCTGATAAGCGGAAACATCGCCGTAGCCGTGGTCATCGGTGAGGATGATGAGCAGGTTCGGGCGTTTGTTGTCAGCAGCGGACAACAGGGGAGCGGCGAACAGCAATGGAAGCAAAAGAAAATGACGCATA
>DATISV010000457.1:0-3114 GCA_035468505.1 Luteolibacter sp.
TGAAATGATACTTCTCCGGCAATCCCTCGCCGTGCCAGCGCTCGATCGTCTTGTCCCACCACATCGCCCACTCCCAGCGCGGCAGGCGGTCCACCGGTTCGAAGTTCATCACGGCCCGGAAACGTTCGACGTGGTTCATGACAGGCAATCGGACCAATTCAACCCCCCTGGCGTCTCAGCGTAAATCGATGATTCGGTTGCAATTCTTGCTCAAACACGGCCCCGGCCCGCACTTCGAGCGTCCAGCGGGTTTGGGGTAGGAGGGATTATGCTCTGATTTTGCTTGGGAATGGTGAGAGCATGAAGCATTGCTGTTTCAGTATCACGCCATGGCTCCGAGAATCGCACTGCTTGCCTGCTCCGTCTTCGAGCGCGAGATCGCGCTGCTGGCGGAGGACGCGCCGCACATTGTCGAGACGCGGTATTACGAAATCGCCCTGCACGACCGCCCGGACGAGCTGCGCGCGAAGCTCCAGGCGGAGTTGGATTCGCTCGATGCCCGCGATGACATCGACGCGGTGGTGCTCGCCTACGGCCTCTGCGGCCTCGGCACGGCGGGTCTGCGCGCCGGGCGGCATCCTTATGTGCTGCCGCGGGCGCACGACTGCATCACGCTGTTTCTCGGTGGCAAGGAGCGGTATGCCGAGCACCAGCGCGGCTGTCCGTCGTGCATCTACTACACGCCCGGATGGAACCGCGCGCGCCGCGTGCCGGGGCCGGACCGGCTTGCCTACATCCGTGAAGAGTATGCGAAACAGTTCGATGAGGACGATGTGGAGTTCCTCATAGAATCGGAGAACCAAACCTGGGCGATGCACGACACCGCCACCTACATTGACCTCGGCACCGCGGATGCGGAGGGCGAGGCGGCTTATGCGAAACGATGCGCCGATTCGCTCGGCTGGAAGTTCGAGCGCATCCACGGCGATCCCGCTTTGTTGCGCGATTTGCTGTGGGGAAACTGGGATGACGGGCGATTTCTAACAGTCACGCCCGGATCGGTGTCGGCCCACTCGCCGGACGGGAATATCCTCCGACAGAATCAACCGTGACCCGGCCCAGCATCATCATCCTTGAGCCGGAGGAAGGCGCACGAGGGGAAATCCGTGCCGCGGCCGAGGGCGCGGTTCTATCGAAAGTCCTTTCCGTCCATGGCCATCCTCTCAACACCCGTTGCGGTGAACGCGGGCTTTGCCGCGGCTGCGAGGTCGTGCTAACGGAAGGCTCGCTGCTGGTGGACAACGCGGCCGTCACCGCACCCGCCACCTTGCGGGCGTGCCGCGCGCGCCTGCGGGGACCGGTCACCATTGCCGTGCCGCAGCGCTCGCGCATCGAGCACAAGCCGCAGGTCGGCGAGACTTTCGAGATCGCCGTGCCTTATGCGCATGATCCGTTGTTCGCTCCGCGGGGATCGCGCGACACCGGCTTCGCCGTGGACATCGGCACCACCACGGTCGTCGTGCTGTTGGTGGATCTGACCAACGGCGAGATTCTTTCCCGCGCCGGTGGTTTCAACGAACAAATCCGTTTCGGCGATAACGTGCTGACCCGCATCGACGCCGGACGCACGCCGGAAGCCGTCGCGGAAATGCAGGCCGCCGTGGTTTGCGAAACCTTTGTCCCGCTGCTCGTCCAGGCCTGCGGGAAAGCCGGGCGCGGGTTTGATCGCATCGCCGGAGGCACCATCGCCGGCAACACGACGATGCTGCACCTGCTGGCCGGCGTGGACCCCACGCCGCTCGGGATCGCTCCGTTCACCGCGCGTTTTCTAACAGGCAGAACGATGGTGGTTTCGGACATCGGCTTCACGGGCGATGGCATGCCGCCGGAAACACCGATCCAACTGCTGCCCTCCATCGCCGGTTACATCGGCGCGGACATCACCGCCGGAGCGCTCGCCACCGGCATGATCTTCGACTCCGCGCCGAGCCTGCTGGTGGACATCGGCACCAATGGCGAGATCGTCCTGCAGCACGGTGGCATCCTCACCGCCTGCGCCACCGCGGCCGGCCCCGCCTTTGAAGGCAGCGGGTTGAAATGCGGCACCCGGGCGCGCGACGGCGCGGTCAGCGATATCGCGCTATCGCTCGATCCCTTTGAAATCGAATCGAAGATCATCGGCGGCGTTCCCTTGTCACGCGCCTCAGGCATCTGCGGCTCCGCCTACATCGACTTCCTCTCCACCGCCCGCGAGGCGGGTTTGTTGGGACATGCCGGTCGCTTTCTGCCGGAGGCATGGGACACGCTGCCGGAAAACCACCGTCACATCGACGAAAACGGACGGCTCGGACTACGACTCGGCGCGAACCATCCTTTGTTCGTCAGCGAGGTGGACGTTGCATTGCTTCTCCAGGCCAAGGCCGCCATCGGCGCGGGCATCGAAACCCTGTTGGAAACCGCCGGGATCCGCGCCGGGGAAATTTCAAAGCTCTATCTGGCGGGTGGCTTCGGCATGCACCTCGACGTGTCCCACGCCATCGCCTGCGGGCTCCTGCCCGGATTCAAGCCGGAGCAGGTCCGCGTGGTCGGCAACACCGCGCTGGCCGGCGCGCTGCTCGCGCTCATCGACCGCAACACGCTCGATGAAATGGAAACCCTGCGCGAACGGGTGGACGTGATCGAATTGAACCTCGTCGAGGATTTCGAGGACCGTTATATCGAGCACCTGTTGCTGCCATGAACGACTTTCCCGCCGTGCCCTTGCTCGACCACCGGCCCTACGACCGGATCCGCGAGTTCTATCTCTATCAGGAGCCGGCGCTGCTGGCCGCCATGCGGCGCGGCGACCGCGGCGAGGCGATGCGCATCGTCAATCATGTGCTGGTTCATGTTTACAGCGCAGGCGAGGAACGCAGCGATCTCCTCAAGGGCCTGTTGCTGGAACTGGTGGTGATGATCTCGCGCGCCGCGATCGAGGCCGGCGCCATGCAGACCGAGGTGCTTGGCACGAATTTCCAGATTCTCACCGAACTGGCTGCGATCGATGACGACGAGCAACTCGCCGCGTGGCTGCGCAAGGCCTTTGACCACCTGTTTTCCACCATCCAGCGGCAGGAGAGCTTCACGCCGCCGTTGCTCATCGGCAAGGCGCTGGAGTTCATGAGGGAGAACCTC
>DATISV010000458.1:0-13591 GCA_035468505.1 Luteolibacter sp.
GTGGGCGACCCTGCCGGTGCCGTTCCTGGCGGTGGGCGCGTGGATCTATTCCCCCAAGGGGCGGGACCGTTACCGGAACCAGCGCGACGCGGCGTCCGATCTCAACGCGCTGCTGCACGACAACATCTCGGGCATGCGGCAAATCAAGGCTTACGCCGCGGAAACCGAGGAGCACGGACGATTCAACCATTTTTCCGACCGCCTGCGGCTGGCCACCCTGCGGATGATGAAATGGTGGGCGTTTTACTCGCCGGGCATGTCGTTTCTGCGGATGACCGGCTACGTGCTGGTGCTGGCCTTCGGCGGCGGCGCGGTGATGAGCGGGGATCTGACTTTGGGGGAATTCACCAAGTTCCTGCTGTTTTTGAGTCTGTTCTACGAACCGATCGACCGCCTCAATTCGCTCAACCAGATGCTGCTCTCCGGCCGGGCGGCGGCCGATCGCGTGTTCGACATTCTCGATGCCACCGAGGAGGCCAATGCGAGCGAGGGCAAACGCCTGCCGGAAACCATCCGCGGCCACGTGCGCTTCGAGAACGTCACGTTTTCCTATCAGGACCAGCCGACGCTGCGCGGGGTGAACATCGACGCGCCGGCGGGACGGACCATCGCGCTGGTGGGCTCCACCGGCGCGGGCAAGACGACCGTGCTCTCGCTGCTGGCGCGGTTTTACGAAACGACTTCCGGCCGCATCACCATCGACGGTATCCCGATCGACACGCTGGCCAAGTCGTCACTGCGCGACCGGCTGTCCTACGTGACGCAGGAGCCGTTCCTGTTCAACGGGACGGTGCGGGAAAACCTGCTGCTGGCGAAGCGCGGCGCGACCGATGCCGAGCTGTGGACCGCGCTCACCGCCGCCCATGCGGATCGCTTCGTGCGCGAGCTGCCCGAGGGGCTCGACACCAACGTCGGCGAACGCGGAGTGAAACTCTCCGGCGGCGAGAAACAACGGCTCTCGATCGCCCGCGCGCTGCTCAAGAACGCACCGATCCTGCTGCTCGACGAAGCGACCGCGTCGGTGGAGTCCGAGACCGAGCGCCAGATCCAGGACGCGCTCGACCACCTGATGGCAAACCGCACCGCCTTCGTCATCGCCCACCGGCTCTCGACCATCCAGAATGCCGACCGCATCTACGTGCTGGAGCATGGCGAGGTGATCGAGCAGGGCACCCACCACGAGCTGCTCGCCCGTGATGGGAAATATGCCGAACTGTGCCGGAAGTCGTTTTTGACGGAAAAGTGAGCAGAAGGCTCAGGGCACTTGCGTCACCTTGAGCCGGGCGAAGACCTTGGCGGGCGGAGTGCCGGTGATGCTGGCCGTGACCTCCACCAAGGCGGGCGGCCCGGGTGCGATCTCGACCGGTGCACCGAAGGTCACAGTGGTGCCGCCGTCACTTGCTCCATCGGCATACCAGGTCGCGAGGTCGGTGGACCACTCGTAAACGGCATCCAGATCGCTGGCGGGGGTGGCGTTGAGGGTGTGCTGGAAAACGAGGTCGCCGCCGCTGGCGGAAACCAGGTTGATTCCCTGATTGGCCGCCGACGGGTCACTGCCGAGGATGTTTTCCAAGGCGTTGGCCAGACCGTCGTTGTCGGAGTCGTCTCCGAAGCCGGTCAAACCGCCCACTTCGAAGCCGGCAATCCACGCGGCGAAGTCGTCGTCGGGCAGGATGTTGGTCGCACCCGGCGTGGCGGTTTGGGCGACGTAGAGCGAGGTATTGAAAGCCGCGCCGCCGTCGGGCACGCGGGACATGGATTGGGTGAAGGAGTTGCCGTTTTCGTTTTCGTTCACCTGCGACTGGCCGGGGGTGAGGGCGTTGACGAGATCGGCGTCAACAGTGGCTCCGACATTGTAAACCAGCGCATCGATCAACACCCCGGGAGCACCCGCGGGTGAGGTCCCGTTAGGGAAATTCGCTGCACTTCCCAGATACAGACCGATGCCGTCCGGGCCGTTCTGGATGCCGTTGTTTCCCCAGGCGATGAGATCCACGTTCGGAACCGTCGCACTGCCGATCACGAAAAAGCCATTGGCGGGGATGCTGAAGCCGGAGAGGTCGATGGTTGCGTAGGAAGGATCATTGATTTGGCCACCGTTGAAAAACACCAGGACCAATCCATCCAGGAATACCTCGGAGCCGGACGAGTTATACAATTCCACGAATTCGTTAGAGTCGGTGCTTTCCTGATCCGCATCCACCTCGTTGATGACCACCGGGAAGGGCGCGTCGGTGAGATCGTCGGTGAGGGTCAGGTCGGCGCTGTCTGGCAGGTAACCGGTGGCGGTGACAGTGAAGGTGACGATGGCGTCGCCGAAGAGCCATGGGTTGTCGGTGACATCGATGTTGAAGGTCGCGCTGGCCTGGCCATCGGGAATTTCCACGAAGCCCGCAAGACCTTCATCCGCCGCGGCGGACGGGTTGCTGCTTTCGATGGTCACGAACACCGCACCGCTGGTGGAGCCGCTGCGGGTGACGGTGGCCTCGGAGGCGGCGGGACCGGCGCTTTCCGCGACCGACGAGGGCGAAAGCGAGAGCGTGAGGATTTCGATGGATTGCGAAGCCTTCAGATACCATTCGTCGGTGTCCAAGGCGGCATCGACTTCTGCGTTCGTTTTGGTGGCCCAGACGGAAGAGTAATCGAGGATCGAGGAGCCCGGGGCGAAATCGAAACCCGGGCCGTCGGCGAGGCGGTGGAACGAAATGTCCGTTCCTTCGCTGCCGACGAAAGAGACGGCGTCCACCACTTCGGCGAGGGTGAAACCGAGCGGATCCACGCCGCTGAAGTAGAGCACCACGCTGTCGTTGCCGTCGATGGCGGTGCAGCCGCCGTCCACGGACAGGTCGTTGTTGGCCACGGCGTAGGCGGGGGCGGCGGCGTTGATGTTGGCGATCAGGAAGGTGCCGTTGGCCGGGATGGTTTCGCCGGTGAGGTCGGTGATGCGGTCGGTGGTGCCGGCACCGGTTTTCCATGCCTGGTTGTCCGCGTTCGGCCAGGCGGCCACGCTGTAGCCATCAAGCGGGATATCGTTCCCGGTGAGGTTTTTCAGTTCGATGTAACGGTCTTGAAAATCGCCTTCATAATACTGGCTGATGATCACCGAGGAGGCGGTGCGGGTGGTGAAGGACCATTCGGTGCTGCCGGAAATCTCCGGGGCCGGGTTGGCGGAGGCATCGGTGAAGAAACCGGCGTCCACATCCACATAATAAGAAGTGCCCGCATCGAGCGTGGCGGTGAGTTTCACCACACCCGCGGCACCGGAGCTGCTGACTTGGGCGCTCGGCAGGGTGACGGTTTCCACTATGGAATCGTCGTCGGTCCTGCGCAACGTGAGCGCACCGGTGGTGCCGGCGACGACGGCTTCGTCGTAGTTGATGACCAGCGCGGTATTGGTGAGCGCGGCGGGGAAACCGTTTTCGGGATTGAGGGAAACGATGACGGGGTCGGTGGTGTCCACCGAGTTGCCCACCACCACCACATCGCGCAGGCGCTTTTGAGATGGGCTGCCGGCGCGGTTGAAACGAACCAGGAAATCCGCGCTGACGCTTTCGATATCGATCGATGCGTTGAGATAGTTGGCGTCCGTCGGAGTGGGTGAATCGCCTGCGGTTTGCCAGTCCGTGCCGCCGTTGAGCGAGTATTCCAAGGTGATGGGGCCGTCGCCTCCCGTGCTGAATTTCGCGACGGCGAAATTGACGGTCACGCTGGTGTAAGTCGATGCGTCCACCGATGGGGAAGTGAGTATGGCATCGATTGTTTCCAATCTCGCATAACCACCGGCAGCGGTTTGGAAGGTGACGCCTACTTGAGACCAACCGCCGGGCAATGCCCCATCGCGGAGGGTTTCGTTGAGCAACTCATCCTGCGCGATTGCAGGAAGCGACAAACCAATCACGGCAAGAGAGGTCAGGAGACGGCGGACGTATGGGATGGGATGGGATTTCATGGCATGGGGAGGGATAATTGAAACGCGCGGAACGTGGCATGACACGCAAGCCCGCGCATCATCACTAATGTGTCGGATTCGACACCGGTTGATGAGAAGCAAAAAACGGGCCAAGCGCATGGCAAGTGCGCGGATAGGTTGCGGATTTTTTCCGCAAGCGCCTGAGTCAAGGCGATCTTCTACTCCGCCACGGCAAGGGCATGCTGAAGATGAACTCAGGCGCTGCGATCCGTTGCTCAGCCTTGGGCTTCCTGCGAGCGGCGGCCTTTTTCCACGGCCATGGCGATGAAGCCGGCGGCGAGGACGGTAGCCATGCAGGCATAGAAGGTCCAGATGGTGTTCTGGCCGGCGGTGAAGCCGTAGTTGTGAAGTCCCACGCCCAGGAAATTCACGTGCCACCACGAGAAGGTGACGATGACGGCGGTGAAGATGGAGGCGAGGTGGATGCCCCACTCGCGGATGTAGCCGCCGAGGCGGGCGTGGAGGATGGCGAGCGTCCAGATGACGATCAAGAGCGCACCGTTTTCCTTGGGGTCCCAGCCCCAGAAGCGGCCCCACGAGTAGTTCGCCCAGATGCCGCCGAGCACGGTGCCGACAAGCGATAGGAACAGGGTGACGCAGAGCATGCCGTAAACGGCGCGGGTGAACGAGCGGCGCAGGTCGCGGTCGCCGCCATCGAGACCGAGACCGCGGAGCAGGACGTAGGCGGTGGAGAGAAACGCGGCGAGCAGCCCGGCGGAGTAGCCCAGCGTGATGGTGATGACGTGGGTGGTGAGCCAGAAATTGGAATCGAGCACGGCGACGAGCGGGTCCATGTGGTCGGAGCCGTCGCCGAGTTCGAAGCGGCGGGCGAGCACGATGAGGGCGGTGCCGAGGATGGGGGCGACGCCGAGCGCGAAGCGGCGGCGGGTGAGCCACTCGGTGATGAGGGCGAGCAGGACCACGGTGGCGCCGATGAAAATGATGGTGTCGTAGAGGTTGCCGACGGGCGGGCGCTGCATGATGATGCAGCGCTTGGTGATGGCGATGAGGCAGCAGATGAGACCGGCGCTGGTGGCGGCGAGGGTGGCCCAGGCGCTGATGCGGCCGGCGTGGTTGTCGCCAAAGGTCCACATCGCCATGGTGGCGAGGGTGCCGATCAGGAAAAAGACCAGCGCGTAGAGGAACCAGTTCTTGCGGTAGTAATCGACTTCGAGCGGCACGCTCTTGCCCTCGCCGCGATCGGCGGCGCGATCGGCGAGGCGGTCGCGCAGTTTGTCGAGGTTTTCGCGGAACGGTTTTTCGCCCTCGGCCACGGAGCGGGCGGTGGCTTCGAGCAACTGGATGTCGCCGATGTGGGTTTCCGGATTTCCGGCTCCGCCCTGCATGGTTTCCATGATGACGTTGCCGGCGCTTTTCCACTGGGTTTCGGATTTATCGGCGGGCGGGAGGATGAATAATTCGTTTTTGGCGAGGTTGGCGGAGTCGAGCACCTGCTGGAGCAGCTCGTGGAGGCCGGGGGGAATGCCCTGGCCGGAGGCGCGTGCTTCGGCGAGCTGTTCCTGGATGGTGCCGGCCACGGCCATGAGGCTGCTGATTTCCGCGCGTTTGTCGGGGCCGCCGTTTTCGCCCGAGCCGGTGAGGGTGACGCCGCTGCGGGCGAAGGTGAACCAGCCGAGCAGACCCTCGTAGGTGCGGAAGTTCGAGGCGAGGTCGAGCACCTGGGTTTGCATCGGGTCGCGCTCGTCGGACTCGATGGCGGAGTAGGTCTGCGCCAGCTCGCCGAGCTTGTCGCGGCCGGGTGAGATGTCGGCATAGCTGTAGCGGTCGCGCTTGCCGCGGGGTTTGAGGCCGATGGCCTCGACGGCGGCGGAGTTGTCGATGCGGAAGGTGGGCTGGTGGATGGCGAGCTGCGGGCGGAACAGGAGGTCGAGCAGCCACTCGGTGGGCCGGAGTTTGTATTCGTTGCCGTTGCCGTCGGAAATCTTCATCGAGCGCGCGCCGTGGAGGCGGAGCATGGTGAAGGCGGCATAGGTGGAGAGCGGCTTGATGCGGCCGCCGTCCTGGATCGGCACGGGTGCGGCGGCACCAAGCGTCTCGGCGGACCAGGGCGTGTAGTTTTCCACCTCGCGGACCTCGCCCTTGGGCATGTTGTCCATGACGAGCTGATAGAACACGGTGGCGAGACCGGCGGCGGCGAGCACCGCGGCGATCCAGCGTCCGATCGATGGGCGGGTGGCGGTCATGGTTTTTTCCGGCGGGATCCGGCGGAGAGGTAAATGCCGAATTTGGTTAGAAAGGTGACGAGCATGCCGAAGGTGACGACGTAGAGGCTGTATTCCGGCCACTTGTCGGCCGGGTTCTTGACGATTTCAAAGACCGAATACATGCGCTCCCCCGGGCCGGCGCCCGGCGGGCCGTAGCTGGCCTGGAAAAACGTGAGGCCCTCGTAGCGCATCGGCTCGTTCATCTGGATGGTCACCTCGGCCTCGCTGTCGTTCTCGACGCGGGTGATCTTGCTGACGAACTTCGCCGGGCGGTTGGTGCCGGGGTGGAACTCGGCGGTGAATTCGTCGAGCTGCACGGTGAAGGGCATCGGCCACAGGCGCTTGCGCATGTCCACGATGAACACGCGGCCGTCGCGCTCGACGGTGAACGGATGGAAACTCGCGCCGGCGAGGATGAAGGGCTCGGATTTCGCGCCGTCGCGGTCCACGACGCGGGCGTAGCAGGCGGCGGTGTTGGCCTCGGCGTTGATCTCGTCCGGCCGGCTCATGAGGTAGTAGCCGTCGGTGACGAGTTCGCCGGCGGCCGGGGCGCGTTCGCTGATGGCGACGGGCAGGGCGTTTTTCAGGTAGCCGCCGATTTCCAGATCGAACGGCAGCTCGGGAAACCGGAACAGGCGGTTGTTTCCCGCGGTCAGGTCGGTGAGGTGTTTGCCGCGGATGACGTGGATGTCGCGCGGCTTGCCATCGGCGACTTCAGCCACTTCGACGACGTATTCAAAGTAATCCTCGGCGGTGTTGCTGGAATCGCCTTCGCCGACGGCCATGTTGCCGCGTTCCGAAAAATGGTGGGCCACGCCGCCGGCTACGAGCATGAAGATGATGCCGGCGTGGGCGATCAGGTTGCCGACGTGTTTCCAGCCCTTGCGGATGCGGATCACGCCGCCGAGCGTGAGATTCACGAGCAGCACCACACCCACCCAGTAGCCGCCGGGCAGGGGCAGCGGGACGACTTTGCCCTTCAACTCCGGCAGCAGGAAAAACGACTGCCAGTGGAAATACTTGTTGAGCGTGGGATAGAGGCCCACTTCCACCTGCTCGAGCGTGGCGAACCAGGTGAGCACGCCCATCAGCAGCAACAGGATGGTGGCCAGCCCGAAACCCGAAAGGACGTCGAAAATCCTCCCGGCGAGGCTGCGGGGGCGCTTGGCGGCGGTGTCTGCGGTGGTGGATTCCATGTGGCGGGTGAAGCAACGGCGCGCGGGGCGCGGATCAATCGGCGAGCTTCAGGTTTTTTGCAAAGGTTTCCAGCACCTCGCGCCCGGCGAGCACCTCGGCCTTCGGTCCCACCATCTTGACGGTGACGATGTCGCCATCGAGCGATGCCACCACGCCGGCCAGCGCCTGGCCGGGCTTGGAGGGCGCTCCCATGCCCGGTGCGTAGTCGCCCTCGGCCTCCACCCACACGCCGCTGCCTCCGGCGATGGGAACCTGGCGGAGTTTTCCGAAGCCTTCGTCATCGAGCGGCGCGGCATCGAACTGGGCCAGCCAGCGGTTCACGTTTTCCCGGACCGAGCCGGCGGAAATGCTCACCCACACCTCGCCCAGCCCGCTCTCGCCGAAACGGTAGTTGAGCAACCGGAACTGGGTGCCGGGCAGCTTGAGCCAGCCGTCCGGCGTCTCGCCACGCACCGGCGCGGGTTTCGCGTCGCGAAAGCGCTCGTCGCTGGTGGCTTGCAGCTTGGGGGACTTGTCGCGGGTGGTCAGCGGGCGGGTTTCGGTGACTTCCACTTCGTCGTCCCGGCGGCACGCACCCAGGGCCGGGAGGAGTGCTAGAACGATCACGAGTGTGCGTTTCATGGTTGCGCCGATAGCCCCGCTCCACCGGCCGGGCAAGTGGAAAGGGGCGTTTTTGCGCCTTGCAAAGGCACCTCGGCGGTGAATCATCCGGCGGCGCGTTTCGCCCACCTGAAAACTCGCGAAAAGATCCCGCGGAGCGCCGCGTATTTCAGGCATCCGCTGATGAGCATCCCAATCACTCCAAGCACGCACCGCGGCCCCGATCGCGCCTGAATCCCTGATTTTCTCCCATCCATCACCCCAACCCCACCACCATGTCCAACGAAGAAACCTGCTGCTCCGGTTCCAACCAGCTCGCCCTGATTTTCGGTTCGCTCCTCCTGCGCCTCTGGCTCGGCGTCCGCGCCTTGCAGACCGGCATCGAGAAATTCGCCGGAACCACCAGTTCGGACGAAGCCATCAAGATCGATGGCGAAGCCAATGACTACGGCCTCACCGCTGCGGAGTCGGTGAAGAACTACGCCATGGAAAATTACCACGGCGTGCCGCAGGCGCTGATGGGCAAGTTCGAAAAAGAACCGCTGATGCCTGGTTTCGGCCTGCCGCTCTACGACAAATTGCTCGGCCCCGCGCTGCTGATCCTCGGAATCACCATCCTGCTCGGCATCGCCTACCGCAGCTCGCTGTTCGTTCTCGGCCTGCTCTACATCAGCCTCACCTGGGGCCTCATCCTCATCAAGGAGGACGGCGGCGTCGCCTGGCTCGGCACCCACATGATCCTGATCGTCGGCGCACTCGCACTTGCGCAATACAACCGTCTGGCCATCTTGAAAAAATGGTAATTACACCGTCATGAAAGAACTACCCACCTTCCTCAGTCGTCGCGATTTCCTCGGCCGCTCGCTCGGTGCCGGTCTGGTTCTGGGAGCACCCAACATCCTCCGCGCCGCCAGTGCCGGCGGCCCGGACACCATCAACCTCGCCCTCGTCGGTTTCGGCAAACAGGGAGAGGTTCTTTTCGAGTGCCTCAAAAACATCCCCGGCCTGAATTTCCAGGCGGTCTGCGATATTTCGAAGAACCGCATCACCCAGTTCCGCTCGCTCACCCGCCGCCTGCCGAACGCCAAGTCCACCAAGTTCTACGAGGACATCGACGAGATGCTCGCCACCGAAACGGGCCTGGACGCGGCGATCGTCGCCACGCCCGACTTCTGGCACTCGCCGCACACCGTGAAATGCCTTGAGGCGGGCCTGCACGTCTATTGCGAGAAAATGATGGCTCACACCATCGATGCCGCCCGCGAAATGGTCCATGCCATGGAACGCACCGGCAAACTCTGCCAGATCGGCCACCAGCGCCGCTCGAATCCGCGCTACCGCTATACACTGGAGCAGCTCATCCACGGCAAGAAAATCTGCGGCCAGATCGTCAACGCCAACGCCCAGTGGAACCGCTCGCTCGGCGCTTCCGAGGATATCGGCGGCAAGGATATCTCCGCTCGAATCATCGTGCCGGAGGATGTCCTGAACCGCTATGGCTTCAAGGACATGCACCAATACCTCAACTGGCGCAATTACCGCGATCTCGCCGGCGGCCCGATCTCCGACCTCGGCGCACACCAGATCGACATCTTCAACTGGTTCCTCGGCACCGTGCCCAAGCGCGTCTATGCCTCCGGTGGAAACTCCTATTTCAAGAACCGCGAGCACTTCGACAACGTGATGTGCATTTTCGATTACGACACCCCGCAGGGCGAGGTGCGCGCGTTCTATCAGGTGCTCACCACCACCAGCTACGGCGCCGGCTTCTACGAGAGCTTCATGGGCACCGAGGCATCCATCAAGATTTCGGAAATCGCCCATTCCTCCATCATCTACCGCGAGGATGGGGCACCGAAGTGGGATCATCTCGTGGAAAAGGGATACCTTTCCCGCAAGGCGGCCCCTGCCCCGCCACCTCCTTCGGCGGATGCCGTGGCCTCTTATGAATCCGCACCGCCGGAAGCCTTCGATCTGCCTGGCGGCTTCAACAAGCGGGCCCACCAGCCTCACCTTGAGAATTTCTTCGACGCGATCCGTGGCAAGGCCACGCTCAATTGCGACGCCCGCCACGCCTTCGAGAGCGAGGCCCCCATTTTCTGGGTCAATCCCTCCGCCCTCAGCAAGCAACCGATCGAACTCACCTCCCAACACCTCCACGTATGAAACACAAGACCACCATCCTAGCCGCCATTTGTTCCGCCGCCGCCTTCGCCATCGCCTCGTGTGGCAAGAAAGACGGTGAATCCGCCGCCTCTTCCGGCGGTTACACCGGTGCCGACGCCGTCGCCCTTGAAACCGAACTGCCCGCCGAGCTGATCGAGGGCACCCCGCAACCGATCAAGGTGCCCGACCTCGTCCCCGCTCCCACCAAGGCCCCCGAACTGCTCGTGCCTCCCGGCACCGTGCTGCTTTCCAAAGGCAAGCCCGTCACCAGCAGCGACGACGCACCGATCATCGGCGACCTCACCCTCATCACCGACGGCGACAAGGAAGCCGGCGAAGGCTACTTCGTCGAGCTGCTCGACATGTTGCAATGGGTGCAGATCGATCTTGAGCAAAGCGCCGAAATCTACGGTGTCTGGGTCTGGCACTTCCACTCGCAGAAGCGCGCCTATCACGACGTGATCATCCAGGTTTCCGACGATCCGGAGTTCAAGAGCGGCGTCACCACCCTGTTCAACAACGACTACGACAACTCCGCCAAAATGGACAAAGGCAAGGACAAGCCCTATGTGGAAACCCGCTACGGCCTGCTGGTCGATGGCAAGGGAACCAAGGGTCGCTACGTCCGCCTCTACAGCAACGGCAACACCTCCAACGAGATGAACCACTACATCGAAGTGGAAGTGTTCGGTAAAGCCGGCTGATCCCGTGGCGCGGGCGTCCCGCCCGCTGCCTTCTCATCCAACACCCCGCCCCACCATGAATCGCCGCGGTTTTATCAACGCCGCGGCCATGGCGGGAGCGGGGTTTTCCATTCTCCCAAGCGGCATCCTGCGCGCCGCCAACGGCCCTAACAGCAGGCTCAACATCGCGCTGATCGGCACATACGGCCGCGCCACAGCCCATTACGGCTGGCTCAAGCAGCAAAACGTCGTCGCCGTCTGCGATGTGGTGGAAGACCACTTCAAGCACGCGCTCGCGCAGTTTCCCAAGGCGCAAACTTACATCGACTGGCGCAAATGCATCGACCACAAAGGGCTCGACGCCGTGGTCGTCTGCACCGCCGATCACCATCACGCCTTCATCTCGAACTGGGCGCTCAACCGCGGCCTGCACGTCTATTGCGAAAAGCCGCACGCCATCGGCGTCGAGGAAGCCCGCGTGCTGCGCGAAAACTGGCTCAAGCACAAAGGCAAACTCGCCACCCAGGTCGGCACCCAGATGCACGCCCAGGAAAACTACGCCCGCGTCAAGGAGATGCTCCTCGACGGCGCGATCGGCGATCTCGAAAGCGTCATCGCCTGGGGCAACCGCAAACTCCGCCGCGACGGATACCTCCCCGCCGCCGGCAAGCCGCCCGCCGGCCTGCATTGGGACCTCTGGCTCGGCCCATCGCCCGACCGTCCCTACAACCCGGATTATTTCGTCGGCCGTCCCGGGTCGAATTGCCTGCAATGGAACATGTTCCGGGATTGGGGCTCCGGCCAGATCGGCGACATGGGCAGCCACCTGATGGATCTCGTTTACAGCACCACCGACGCCACCCTGCCCACCCGCATCCGCGCCAGCGGTGAAACTTACAACCCGGAGGTCACACCCGTGGACCTCGAGTGCCACTTCGACCACCCCGCCAACGACTGGCGCGGACCGATCCGCATCAGTTGGCAGCAAGGCGGGCTGTTGCCGCGCACGCCACGCGACTACATCGACCTCGACAAGATCGGCCACGGCGTGATGTTCAAGGGCAGCGAGGGCTTCATCATCGCCAACTACACCCAGCGACTGCTCATCCCGTCCGGCAAGGCCGCCGACCTCAGCTACTACACGCCTCGTAAAAAAGAGCAGCAACTTCCATCAATCGGCCAGTTCCACCAGAACTGGATCGAAGCCTGCAAGGACCCGTCCAAGGGCACCTGCTGCGACTTCGAATACCACGGCAATCTCGCCGAGCAGATGCAGCTCGGACTCGTCGCCCATCGCATCGGCGAAACACTCGATTACAACGGCACCAAAGGCGAAGTCACCAACCACCCCGAAGCCAACGCCCTGCTCAAACGCACCTACCGCGACGGCTGGGTGCTGAATGGGTGAGCGGGCAACGGCGGAGCTGCCGTGGTCCCTCAAGCGGATCGCAAATCATCCTGAACCCCCTTTGATTGATGAATGACGATTGTCGATTTTTGATTGTTGAAGTGCCGTAACGGCATCCCAACATCCAATCGGCATTCGAAAATCAACAATCGGCAATCGAAACATATTGTTATATTTACCATAAGACGGACTGCAATAACTCGACCACTATGAAAAAACTTCTTCCCTCCATCCTCGCGGCATGGTCCGCCACGCTTGTCATCGCATCCGCCGCGATGGACGGCTGGACCTCCGATTGGCAGGCCGCCAGGGAACGCTCGAAGAACGAAGGCAAGCCGATCTTCATCTACCTCACCGGCTCCGATTGGTGCGGCTGGTGCAAGAAGCTGGAAAAGGAAGTCATTTCCAAAAAGGAATTCACGGACTTCGCGTCGCGCCACTTCGTCCTGATGGAAGCCGACTTTCCCCGCAAAAAGGAACAATCTCCCGAGTTGAAGAAACAGAATGCCGAGCTCGGCAAGAAATACCTCGCCGGCGGCTATCCGACCATCTGGGTGCTCGATTCCGAAGGCAACAAACTCTCCGGCGACCTCGGCGAACTCGAAGGCGGCGTCGATGGCTACATCGCCAAGCTCAAGGAATATGTGAACACCGATAATACTTCCACCCGCGCCTTCATCGACGACAGCGCGCCCGGTTTCCGGGATCTAACAGAAAATGACTTCGCCAAGGTCAACAGCGCCGATGACACCTGGAGCTGGAACAACGGCACGCTAGAATGCACCGGCGAACCGCTCAGTGTGATCCGCAGCACGAAGGAATATCGCAACTTTGAACTCGTCGTCGAATGGATGCACGAAAAGCCCGCCGGCAACTCCGGCGTCTTCGTCTGGACCACGCCGGCATCCGTCGAAAAACTCGCCGCCGAAGGCAAGCCCGGCCTGCCCGACGGCATCGAAGTGCAGATCCTCGATCCCGCGTTCGCCGACCAAATGAAAGCCGCAGGCAAGGCCACCGACTGGTTCACCTGTCACGGCGACGTGTTTCCCGTGCGTGTGAAAATGAATCCTTTCCCGCCGCTTTCGCCGAACGGCAGCCGCAGTTTTCCCCGCAAGAACCTCGTCAAGAACCACGGCCAGAGGAACCATTACTACATCCGCGCCATCAACGGCGAAGTCCGACTGTGGGTGAACGGTGAGGAGGTTTCCGGTGGCAACGGATGCGATCCCGCCACCGGTTACCTCTGCCTCGAAAGCGAAGGCTCGCCGATCCAATTCAGCAAACTGCGTGTCCGCGAGTTGCCATAGAACATTCACCGGTCCACCAGCACCTCGTAGCGATA
>DATISV010000459.1:0-3503 GCA_035468505.1 Luteolibacter sp.
TGGCACGGTCATTGTCTCGATTTTCGTCAACCCGATCCAGTTCGACCGCAAGACCGACCTCGACCACTACCCGCGGCCGGTCGAGAGCGATATGGAAAAATGCATGGCCGCCGGCGTGGATGGCGTGTTCATGCCGCACGCCGATGATATCTCTCATCCTGACCGCTCGGTTATGGTGACTGAGTGCTCGCTCTCACGTTTTCTGTGCTGCTCGTCGCGGCAAGGTCATTTCGACGGCGTCTGCACGGTGGTGCTCAAGCTGTTCCTGCTCACCGGCTGTCACGCGGCAGTGTTCGGCGAAAAGGACTACCAGCAACTCGCCATCATCCGCCGCATGGTGCGCGACCTGAACGTGCCGGTGGAAATCCTCGCCTGCCCGACGGTGCGCGAAATCGACGGGCTTGCGATGTCATCGCGCAACGTGCGTCTTCACCCGCGCCAACGGGCCGACGCGCCGCGCATCCATATCTCGCTGTGCGAGGCGGCGAAGAAAACAAGCGTGCCGGAAATCCTCGCCACCGCCCGCGCCGGAATCGGGGGATCGGACATGGCGAAGATCGACTACCTCACGCTGGTGGACGCCGAGACCTTGCGGCCGGTCGAATCGCTGGAACGTCCCGCCATCCTCGCCACGGCGGTGTTTTACGGTGAAGTGCGGCTGATCGACCACCTCCTGCTTGAGGCGGTCGCGGGTTGAGTTATATCAACGCTTGCGCGAGTTAAGCAAACGCTGTGCATAACGCTTGGCGTATTCGCCGGCCTGCGGGTTGTTGAGGTTGGCTGTTACCCACGAGTGTGGAACATGTGAGTTCATTTCGAGACGCGTCATTGCATTGAGGAGATAAAGGACGGAATACTCGTCGTTTTCGCGGGCGAGTTCGGCGAGCAACGACTTGCGTGCGGTTTCCTCGTCACCCGCGGCATGCAGGGTTTCGGCTGCGAGCGTGCGGATCACGGAATGCGGGTCATCCACCAGGTCACGTGCGCCATCCGCCTTGCCACGCACCATCAAGCCGAGCAATCCCCAGTAACGCTTCACCGGATGCCCGGATGTGGCGGCTTGTTCTAACAAACCAATCTCCGCATTTTCCGCTGTGGCCGCAAAGGCGAGATCCACCAGCGCCTCGTGCCCGAATTCCGGCTCGCGCACCAACTCGGCGAGCGGACGGCCGCCGCTCAGCTTCGCAAACATCGGCTCGGGCACCACGCCGGTGTCCTTGGTTTCCACCATCGCATCGCGCAGTTTCGCGCGCATTGCGGCGAGTTTGTCGGCATGCGCGGGCTCTCCGGCGAGATTCCGGGTTTCCCACGGATCCGCCTGCATGTCGAACAACTCCTCGACCGGCTGCGGCGCTTCCCACATCCGGCGGTGCGTTTCATCAAGCTTGCCGTCCTGCCATGCCTTGCGCCACGCGACCCACGACGGCATCGAGAATTGATACTCGCTGTAAGGCGCGGCCGGAAGATGCGGCGTGAAACGACGGATATATTTCCATCGACCGTCCGTCCAGCCGCGGCGCATGCCATAGATTTCATCGAAACGATCGGCATACAACCATATGCCATCACCGGGCTCCTTGCGATGCTTGCCGAGAAACGCGCGACCTTGCATGTAATCCGGAATTTCCAGTCCCGCGAGCGACAGCAGGGTGGGGGAGAAATCCACGAAGGAAACCAACTCGTCCACCGCCTCGCCCGGCCCGTATGGGGATAGATGCCGCCATTTTTCCGGCACGCGGACGATCAGCGGCACATGCACTCCGGTCTGCTTGAGGTAGCGCTTGCCGCGCGGCAGAGGTCCGGCGTGATCGGAGTAGTAAAACACGATCGTGTCATCCGCGAGACCGCGCTTTTCCAACTCGTCGAGCAAACGGCCGACCTGCGAGTCGAGTTCGCTCATCTTATCGTGGTACGCCGCGATGTCCTCACGCACCTCCGGCAGATCGGGGAGATAGGGCGGCACATCCACCTCGGACGGCTTCAAGCGCCGCGGCCCCTTGCCGCGCTTCTGCGGGAAAAGCGAACTCTCGTGGCTGACGGTGAGATTGAAGATCGCGAAGAACGGCTGGCCCTCACCGCGGTTCTTGTAGTGGGCCTTGTTCGTGCTGTCGTCCCACCATCGCTGGTCTTTGCCTTTGATGTTGTAATCGGTTTTCGTGTGATTGGTGCAATAATATCCCTGCTCGCGCAGATGGGCCGCGTGGGAAAGGATGCGACCGGGTATCTCATGCCGGCTGCGCATGTGCTGCGTTCCCATGCTGGCCGCGTAAACGCCCGTCAGGATCGTCGAGCGCGCCGTCGCGCAAACCGGGGAATTCGCATAAGCCTGCCGGAACAGCACTCCCTCCGCCGCCAGCCGGTCGAGGCGTGGAGTCGATGCCTGCTTGTTGCCATAACACCCTAGCCAGTGCGCGCCGTTGTCCTCGCTGGTGATCCACAGGATGTTCGGCCGCGCGGGCTCTGCGGCGTGCAGCGCAAGCGAAACCATCCAACTCAATAACAGAAAACGCATGCCCGCAATACGCCTGCCCATCACCCATGTTGACAACCAAATTCACCCCTCACATCCCCAAACCGCCATGACCCTGCTCGCACAGCGATCCCGCGGAAATCCTACGTGCCAAAAAAATGTCTCAACTGAGACATTTTTTGGCAATGCAAAGAACATCAATCGGTGAAGCCGATCCGCCGTGAGTCGAAGGACCGGCTGCGGGGCACCTGCCGGTCATGGCTGGTTCGCGAAATGATCCCAGCCTCCGGACAGTTGTTCTCCTTCGCCCGCCTCCACCATCCGCCCGATCACGGTGAGCGGAAGGTTCGGGAAAGCGACGCGCCAATTTTCCAGCAGTCCCGGCAACTTCGCCGGTTCCATCGCCAGCAGCAGTTCGAAATCTTCCCCGTCATTCAGCGCCTGCGCGGAATCGCAGCCCGCTGTCACCGGCAATGCCCCCCGCTCCAGCACGAAACCGCAGCCACTCGAATCCGCCATGCGCGGCAAATCCTTCGCCAGGCCATCCGAGATGTCCATCATCGCCGTCGGCTTGTATTTGGATACCAACCAGTCTGCTTCTTTAATCCGGGGAGTGAAATCGAGGTGTTTGCCGGTTTGGAAAGATCCTCCCAATGTGCCGGTGACGAGCAGCATGTCGCCCGGTTTCGCGGTGGATCGCAAGGTGAGTTGTTCGCGGGCCACGCTGCCGGTGGCGGCAATGGAGATGACCGCCGCGGAACCCTCCGGCACGCGCGAGGTTTCGCCACCCGCCAGCACGGAATCGTGGACTTGCAAGCAGCGGCCGATGCCGCGGTAGAGGTCTTCGATCCATTCCAGCGGTGTTTCAGGAGGGACCGCCAGTGTCACCAGAAAGTAGCGGGGTTTTCCACCCATCGCCGCGAAATCGGACATCACCCTGGCCACGGCTTTCCAGCCCACCGCTTGCGCCGGGGTTTCCGGCAGGAAATGAACGCCGGCCACCATGGCGTCGGTTTTGAGCAGGAGCAATTCG
>DATISV010000460.1:0-2211 GCA_035468505.1 Luteolibacter sp.
CCGCCGCAGCGGCTGCCTGCAACGCCGGTATTCCCCGGGTGCACGTCCTCAACGGCCGCCAGCAGGGCGTTCTCGTCGACGAACTTTTCTCCAACGAAGGCGTCGGCACCATGGTCCACGCCGACAGCTACCGCATGATCCGCCCGCTGCGCGAGGAGGACATCCCGGAGCTGTTGGGCATGATCGGCCGCTCGGTGCGCCGCACCAAACTCGTCGAACGCAATTACGAGGACATCCATTCGACGATTGGCGATTTCCACGTGATGACCATCGACGACAACGTGGTCGCCTGCGTGGCGCTGCACCCCTACCCCGACGAGCAGTGCGCCGAGGTCGCGTGCCTGTATGTGAAACAGGCGCACGAAGCCCGCGGCTACGGGAAACAACTCGTCACGCACGCCGAGGAAGTCGCCGCCGCGCTCGGCATCCCCCGCGTGTTCGCGCTCACCAACCGCGCCGCCGGATTCTTCACCGGCCTCGGCTATTCCCAGGCCACGGTGGACGCGCTGCCCGGCCCTCGACGCGCGCAGTTCGAGGCCAGCGGGCGCGACTCGCTCGTGTTTTCAAAAACTCTCTGATATCATATTCACCCGACATAAAATCCCATATCATGAAACTCAAATTCTGCGGTGCCGCCGGCACCACCACCGGCTCCCAGCACCTCCTCGAAGTGAACGGCAAGCGCATCCTACTCGATTGCGGACTCTATCAGGGAGCGCGCGCGCAGGCTTACGAAATCAACTGTTGCTTCCCCCACTTCGACCCGAACTCCATCGACTGCGTGGTCCTCTCCCACGCCCACATCGACCACAGCGGCAACCTGCCCAACCTCACCAAGAACGGCTTCACCGGCAACATCCACGCCACCCACGCCACGCGCGACCTCTGCCAGATCATGCTCGCCGATTCCGCGCGCATCCAGGAAAGCGACATCGGCTGGCTCAACAAACACCGCCAGCGCAACGGCCTCGGCACGATCGATCCGCTTTACACCGAGCAGGACGCCGAGCGCTGCCTGCGCCAGTTCGTCACCCTCGGCTACGACCGCCCGCTGATGATCGCCGACGGCGTCACGCTCACTTTCATCGACGCAGGCCACATCCTCGGCAGCGCGCAGGTTTTGCTGGAAATCCAAGACAAGGAGGACGGCCGCAAAAAACGCTTCCTGTTCTCCGGTGACATCGGCCGCGGCACAAACGAAGTGCTGCGCGATCCGGTGCCCGCCCGCGACATCGATTTCCTGCTCATGGAAAGCACCTACGGCGGCCGCGAGCACGAGGCCCCGCCGGGCATGGGCGAGCACTTCGCGGAAATCATCCGCAAGTCGGTCAAGCGCGGCGGCCTCATCCTGATCCCGTCCTTCGCCGTCGAGCGCACCCAGCAGGTCCTCTACATGCTCAACGAATTGTTCGAAAGCGGCGCCGTCCCTCACGTGCCCGTCTATGTGGACAGCCCACTCGCGGTCAGCGCCACCGAGATTTACCGACTCCACCCGGACGCCTTCAACGACGAGGTCTATCAGGCATTGTTCGAGAAACAGAACCCCTTCGGTTTCGAAAACCTCACGCTGGTGCGATCGGTCAAGGGCTCCAAGGCGCTCAACGATATCGAAGGCACCGCCATCATCATCTCCGCCTCCGGCATGTGCGAGGCCGGCCGCATTCTCCACCATTTGAAAAACCGTATCGGCGATTCCAAGACCACCGTGCTCTTCGTCGGCTTCTGCGCCGAGAACACGCTCGGCCGCCGCATCCGCGACGGCGAAAAGGAAGTCCCCATCCTCGGCGGACGCTACAAGGTGCGCGCCCAGATCGAGGCCGTCGATTCCTTCTCCGGCCACGCCGACCACTCGGAACTCATCGATTACTTCAACCGCACCACCGGCCCCAAGGAGCGCGTCTGGCTCGTCCACGGCGAACCCGAAGCCGGTGCCGCCCTGCAGGAAAGCCTGCAAAAAATCCACAACGGCACCGTGGAAGTCGGCGAAACCGGCGCTGAAGTGGAGTTCTGATCCTGCTTCCGAAGCACCCGCGAGCTTGCCCCGGCGGCGATTCCGGGCTATCGATCAGCCTATGCCCACACTCGTCTCCGAATCCAAAACCATCCGTCACGAGCTGTGGACCGCGGAGGATTTCCTCGAGTGGCTGCAACCCGGCGTCCATGCCGACCTCATCGATGGAGAAAAATTCATGCACTCGCCCGTCAACCTCC
>DATISV010000461.1:0-2555 GCA_035468505.1 Luteolibacter sp.
GATCAAGATTGGAAACCTGCATGCGGGTGAGCAGTCCGCCCATGCTGTGGCCGACCATCACGATGTCCTTGGAGTTCGGATGAAGTTCGCGGAACTTTTGCAGTTCCTCGCGCAAGCGCATCGCCGAGTAGGCCGGCGGATTGCCCGTCGGGTAGGCGAAGACCCAGCACTGGTATTTCCGGCGGATCAGCGGATCGGTCTCAAGTTCGTTGATCACGTTGCGCCACATGCGGGGCGTGGAAATCAGGCCGTGGACGAAAATGAGCGGGATGCGCTCCGGGTCGTAGGGTTGCAACATGTAGAGTCCGGTGATGCCCATGTGTTGTTGGACGCGGATGGCTCCCATCAGACCCTCCATGAACTCGGATTTCTGTGGGTAATAAGCGAGCGCAGCCGAAAAATCCGCATCCAGCGTGCGCTCACGGCCGGCAACCCGGGCCTTGGTTTTTTCCGTGGGATCGATCAGCGAAAGTGTCACGTCGCTGCCTTTGAAATCGAGCACGGCGGTGACAGGCGCGGTCACGCCGACCAGAGGCGAGAACGGCTCCAGTGGGCTGGTTTTACGCACGCCGACCAGCGCGCCGCCGATGCCGTCCACACGGTTGTGGCGTTCGATGGTTTTGAGGTCCACGTCAGCGGCCGGGGTGAAGGAGGTGAAGTGATCCGGGTCCCAAATGCCATCGCGGGTTCCCTTGGCAAAGCGCACCTTGTAGCTTGTGCCACCTTGGCTGAGCGTGAGCGGGCGGTTCCACATGCCGCCGTTTTGTGCGGAGCGCAGCAGCACGGCGAGATCGGCGGCGGCCTTGTTGTAGATCATCCGCGCGGATTCACCGGATTGGTGGGAGTCAAGTATGGCGGACGCTTCCCTGGCGGAGTCCAGGTAAAGCACGGCGCGTTGCTCGTCGCTCAGAGTCTGCTCGCGCGCCTCCCTCAAATGGGTGACGGCGGACTGGTGCAAACCTTCCGCAGGCGGCAGGCCGTTGGGCGCGCAGGCGGTGAAAACCAGTGTGGCGAGAAAAGCGAAGTGAAGCGGTTTGGTGTGCATGGACAAGGCTTGTGACGGGGCTGATGGAATCGTGTCCGAATGTTTTCCGCAAGAGTGGCGAAAAATTGCATGATGGGGACCACACGCGCCCTCGTGCGTGGTTTTCAGCGCCCTCGCTGAAACCAGTCGTCTGCTTTGCAGGACTGGCTTGCTCGTGATGCGACGCCCCCATGCCGCGAGGGCGCGCCATGGAACACGCGAGGGCACGTGTGCTTCCCTAAATCAACACCGGTATTCAAGTCCCAGCAGCAAGCCGGGGCTGATGACATCATAGGTGGTGCCACCGCTGCTGTAATCCGTGCCGATGCCACGGTAGCCGAGGCCCACGGACGCCTTGTCCGTGAGGTGGTAGCCGAGCGAGGCCATTCCCTGCCAGGTGATGTCCGATGAGACACCGAAGCCGCCGATGTCGGCCAAGGCACGGATGAACCACTTGTCGTTGATATCATGGTGAACGCGGAAGCCGATGATGGGATCGATCCAGGTTTTTTCAGCGGACTCATCGAAGCCCGTGAAACCCGGCGCGTTGGACCTGATTTTGACATCGGTTTCCATCCAGTTGACGCGGGCGCCGGCATAGGCATCGAAACGGGTGGTGGAAGTTTCCAAGACATTGTAGAACACGGCGAAATTACCGATGAACTGCTCGATCTGGGAATCGAAGTCCGCCGTGCCAGTGCTCACGGAAGGCTCCAGTCTCGCGTAGAAAAGATCGCTCATGAAACTCCATCTTCCTTTGCCGACTTCCACGAGGCCCATGAAGGTGAACTTGAGGTTGTCGAAAATCTTGTTGAAGGGAACGTCCACCGGCACGGTGTTACCGCGGAAGGTCATGTCGCCGTCAAGACGGGTGAACCAACCATACATGGAGGTGGAGACACGCCAACCGGAGTCGGTGGTGGTGACCAATTGGGTGTCGCCGAGTGATGGCGCGGTGGAACCTGCGATGGCCGGGACGGCGGAGAGCAGGAGGGTGGATGCGATGATGGTTTTGATGTTCATGATGTGAGGCAGTGGATTGTGGATTGTGGATGCGGTTTCATCGGCGTCTGCTGCCACCGCCACCACTACGGGTGCCACCGCCTCCTCCGCTGCGGGCACCGCCGCTGGGAGTGGAGCGTTGGAACGATTGGGTGCGCTGGGTTTGGACGCTGCCGCGCTCGCGGGACCGCGCCATCGAATCAAGCGACTGGCGGCTTGTGGCTTGCGGTTGAGTGGTCGGACGTTGCGGTTGGGTGGATGGACGTTGTGGTTGGCTTTGTGCGCCCGTTTTGGGTTGGGCTGGTTCGGCGGGTTTCCAACCGCTGCCGGTGTTGCTGCTCCAGTTTCCGTCGGCATCCTTCTTACACCCATTGCCGTTGTGGGCGGCATAGACGTGGTCGTTTTTCGTTTTGGCGACTCCACCCTGGCCATACTTCGTATCCCAAGCGGCGGCACCCGTTCCCTGATTGGTGCGGACACCGGCCGCGCTTCCCGCGGCACCCGAAACATAGCCACCGGCGGCGGCTTT
>DATISV010000462.1:0-3337 GCA_035468505.1 Luteolibacter sp.
CTCCGGTGCGGCCATTCGCGGACCCGCCGCCAACATCCTTTCAGGCACCGCCGCCACGGGCAGCCGATTTGACCGCCGATTTCACCGACGACGACCTCCGCGAGGCGCTCGAACCGATCATGGAGCAGGCGGTGCGAAAGGCGGTTTACGCCAAGGAAAACGGCATCGACACCTACCTCGAACCGATGCTGCGCGCCACCATCCGCCGCGCGCTGGCCGAATACTCGCCCGCCTCGCGGCCTTTCCAGCCGCCGGGTATGCTCGACCGCCTCGTGTGGCACGTCCGCGCACTCTTCACCAGCCGCACCTACGAGGAGATATTCTTCGAAAAAACCCGCCGCTTCCAGGTCGAGGAGGTGTTCCTGTTGGACGCTGCCACGCTCGCGCTGGTGTCCTTCGCGAGTTGCGATCCCGCGCGCCACGCCTCGGTGAAACGGGTGAACGGCACCGCCCAGCGGCTGGCCGCGCGCCTGCGCGATTCCTCGGGCCGTTTCCATCCGGAACTGCAATTGTCCGCCGTGCACCGCGTCATCGCCCGCCGCGGCCGCCATGTCATTCTCGCCGCCCTGGTCCGCGGCCGCGCCAACGAGCTGGTGCTGGCCGATCTCGAATTCGCGCTGCGCCGCATCGAGGACGGTTTCCGCGATCAATTCGAGCAGGAGGGCTCCGCCCTGTTGCACGAACGCCAGCCGTTGCTCGAAGACTGCCTGCTGATCCAATCGCCCGCCACCAGCGCCGCATCCTGAGTGCAGCAGGGAAGATGAGGCTTCAGCGCAGAAGCATCCGGATCAACGCGCGGATCAGCACGAACACCAGCACCACCAGCCCGATCATTGCGCCGGCCACCGCGGCCAGCCCGAGGACGATGATGCCGGGAATCACCCACAACGGCCACCAGCGCGTATCGATGCGCCGCACCCGGCCCTGCCATTGACGCCACTCACGCCACTCGCCGCCGGGCGTTTCCTCGCGCGCGGGCTCGCTGCGCGCCGCTGGCAGGGTGTTTTCCACCTCCACCACTTCCACTTCGATCTCGCTGGCGTCCTTGGTCATCGTTTTCCTTCTGCGCCCCACAGGGCGCTCGTCACGCGGATACTCGCCGCGATTTCCCCACTGGCAAACCGAAAGCCCGGGCTGCAATTTCCTCATCGACCGAGTGCGGGGCGCGATTAGCTTTCCGCGGTGCCCGCCGACAGCTCTGCCACCGCTCCACCGCCGGACCATGGTCGTCCGCTCGTCTCGTGGCTGCGGTTGCCGTGGGACTGGCTGGCGATGATCTGCGGTTTGCTCTACTGGCTCGTTTTCGGCGGCCTCCTCACCCTTGCCGGCGGTCCGCTGCACCGCATCCTTCCACCATCGGTCGGTGAAAAGACCGGGCAATCCCTGCTTCACTGGCTGTTCCGTTCGTTTGTCGTCTATTTGCGCGTGAGCGGGCTGGTGTTTGTGGACTCGCGCGCGCTGAAGGATCTGTCAAGCCGCCGCGGACCAGCGATCATCGCCCCGAACCATACCTCGTTGTGGGATGTGGTGTTCCTCATCGCGCGACTGCCACGCATGACCTGCGTGATGAAGCAATCGATCATGAAAAACCCGGTGCTCGGCGGTGGCGCGCGGCTCGCGGGATACATCCCGAACCGCAGCGACAGGCAGGTGATCCGTGCCGCGGTCACGGCACTCGGCCGCGGCGGCAATCTGCTGATGTTTCCCGAGGGCACCCGCACCCGCCGGGAGGCACGCTGGATCAATCCGCTGCGCGGCGGCTGCGGCATCATCGCCACGCGCTCCGGCGCGCCGGTGATCCCGGTTTTCATCCGCTCGGACACCCGCTATCTCGAAAAAGGCTGGCCACTGTTGAAACGGCCGGTTTTTCCCATCCACATCCGCATCGATTCCGGCGAGCCGCTGGTGCCGGAGGAAGGCGAATCGTCGCGCGAGTTCACCGCGCGGCTCGAACGCGTCTTTGAAGAGGAACTAGCCAAACCTCATCCGCTCCGCCGCCGCCCTTGCCGCACGCGGGCAGGCGAGATTAAAAGCCCGTAGCGATGTCCGCATTCCGCCCACTCATTCTGATTCCGAGTTACAATACCGGGCGCATCCTGCGGGAAACGGTGGCCGCGGCGCTCGGTTGCGGCGTGCCGGTGTGGGTGGTGGTGGACGGCTCTACCGATGGCTCGCCGGACTTGTTGGAGGAATTCCGAAACGCACCGGAATTCCGCGTGCTGCGGCTCGCGCAAAATTCCGGCAAGGGAGCTGCCGTGCTGCACGGACTGCACGCGGCGTTGCAGGAAGGTTTCACCCATGTGCTGACGATGGACTCCGACGGACAACATCCTGCGGCGCACGTGCCGGAGTTTCTGGAAATCGCGCGGCGTCATCCCGAGGCGGCGGTCTTCGGCCAGCCGGTATTCGATGCCTCCGCGCCCGCTCTGCGCGTCAACGGCCGCAAGGTGTCGAATTTCTGGGCCAGTCTCGAAACGCTGGGGTGGGGGATCGGCGATTCGCTCTTCGGCATGCGGCTCTATCCGGCGGCGGCGCTGCTGCGGGCCATGCGCTGCACGCCGTTCGCGCGCCGCTTCGATTTCGAGCCGGAAGTCGCCGTGATTCTGAGCTGGCTGGGAACACCGGCCATCAAGCTTCCCGTGCCCGTCCGCTACCCGTCCCGGGAAGATGGCGGAGTGTCGCAGTTCCGGTATCTGCGCGACAACCTCCTGCTCACCTGGATGCACCTCCGGTTGGTGATCGTGTCCGTCATCCTCATGCCCTATCTGCTGCTGCGCGGCCGCAATCCCCTCCGAAAAATCCAATGACCGATCCCCGGACCGTCACTTCCATCGCGCGGCTCTATGAAAGCCACTGGAACCGCCACTACGCGGCGGCGAAACTGCGAAGCGATCCGCTCTATCAGGCGCTCGCCGCCGCGCTGGATGGCAGCGGACTGCCCTTGCTCGATGTCGGCTGCGGCATCGGGCTGTCCGCGTTTTTCCTGCGCCGCCATGGCATCGCGGTGCCGGTGCACGGGCTCGATTACGACGCACGCAAGATTGTGGCGGCAAACACGGCGGCCGCGCGCGATGGCTTCGAAGATGTCACGTTTTCCCGCCACGACGCGCGCGAGGGGCTGCCGGATCACCAAGGCAACGTCTGCATTCTCGATATCCTCCAGTTTTTCACTCCGGCCGATCAGGAAACCCTGCTCACGCGGGCCGCTCAGCGGGTGGCTCCCGGCGGCTTGTTGCTCATCCGCTCCGGACTGCGCGACGCTTCGCTTCGTTTCAAAATCACGGTGGCCGGCGACCTTCTCGCCAAGGCCACGTTCTGGATGAAGGCCGCGCCCACG
>DATISV010000463.1:0-1575 GCA_035468505.1 Luteolibacter sp.
GCTACATGGCCGGCGGCCACCTCAACGCCGCGGGTCTGCACGCGGTGACCTTCCTTTTGCTCGCCAAGGAGTGCGGCGTGGAGGTCGATGAAACCCTGCTCAACCGGACCTTCCGCCACCTTTTCCGCTATGCCGGGCGCAACATGGTGGCCTACGGCGACCAGATGCCCGAAGGCGGATTTTCCGACAACGGCAAGGTCGCCAAGCTCGCATTCACCCTCCAGGCCGCGGCCAACCTCAGCCCGCAAGGCGAGGATTCCGTGTATGCCCGGGCGCGCGACATCAGCGCCACCAAGAGCCATTATTCGACCTCATGGTTGTTCCACGGCCACACCGGCGGCGGCATCGGCGAATTCTGGCGCGGCCCGGCGATGGGCCTGGTGAAGGACAAACGCCCCGTGCAATACCGCTCGTTCATGGACGAGCGCCGCTGGATGTATGAACTCGCCCGCACCCACGACGGCATGTTCGGCTGGGCCGCCGGCCTCAACGTCAACTACACCTCCGTCAACACCGGCAACCCGTGCGGCAACTACATCCCGCTCATCTACACGCTGCCGCGCAAGCAACTGCGCATCTTCGGCGCACCGCCCACGAAGTTTTCGAAAACCTACGACCTCCCGGAGCGCGCCTGGGGCACCGCCGCCGATGATGTTTTCTACTCGCTCGAACCGGGCGAATACGCACCGGGCAAACGGCTCGACATTTCCAAGGAGACCATCCGCACCGGGGCCTCCCGGGCCATCTTCGACATCATCGGCAAACCCGATGTGCCGGAGGAAACCCTGCTCGGATACGCCCTCCACATCGACCAGGGTATCCGTTCCTCGGCCATGGGACAGATCAGCAAACGCGGGCTGCATCACCTCACGCTACAGTTGCTCAAATCCAGCGACCCGCGCGGTCGCCACTCCGGTCTGCTGGGCGTCACCGCCCTGCCCAAGCCGATGAGCGACGAAGTCGCCGGCCTGCTCACCGCCATGATCAGCGACCCCGAGGAATCCTGGTGGGTGGTGATGGAGGCCCTCAAAAACCTTGAACACGCCAGCGCCGACCAGCTCGCGCCGCACGTGGCCGCCATCGAGAAGTGGATGGATCACGACGACTGGTGGCTGCAGGCCTGCGCGGTGCAGGCATCGTCGCCGCTCGTCGTCGATGCGCGTTTCTATCAGCGCCTGCTGCCGAAAATCGCGGACATCATGTCGAAAAACCAGCGCCCGGGCTTGAGCGGCGCGATCCGCAAGGTCGCGCAACTCGCGCAACAGGCGGACCCCGCGATCCAACAATTCGCCAAAGCGGAATTCGCCAAAGCCTACGGCGAATTCCCGGAAAGAATCTCCGCCCCGGGCGGCCAGGACATGACCAACGGCACCGAATACATGCTGCGCGCCGCCGCCACCGCCGTGGCCGACATTCCGGGCGGGCTCGACGCGCTCTACACCGCCGCAAAAATCCGTTTCCCCAACGCCACCCTGCCGCACAAGGAACTCTACCTCCAGGCCGACCCATCGCGTTTCAGCCCGGAGCTGCAGCAGTCGATGAAACAAATCATCCTCGATGATCTCATCCCCGAAT
>DATISV010000464.1:0-3186 GCA_035468505.1 Luteolibacter sp.
AGAACATCTCGGTGCCCAGACCCTCGCAGGATTCGCAGGCTCCGAGGTGGGAGTTGAAGGAAAAATGCTTCGGTGAAAGCTCGCCGACCGTGAAACCGGTGCGCGGGTTGCGATAGGAGGTTTGAAATCTGAGATCGCGCCATGCGTCCGCATCCGGTTCCTGGATGGCGGCGCGGGCTTCGATGCCGCACAGACGCAGCGTGGTTTCCACCGAGTCGGCGAGCCGTGATTCGATGCCGCTACGGATCACGAAGCGGTCCACCACGATTTCCACCGCGGCCGGGGAATCGGGCCATGATTTCGCCGCGTCATCGATTTCCACCAATTCGCCATCGACGCGGATGCGGATGTAACCGTGTCGTTGCAGATCGCCTAACAGTCGCTGCGGTTCGCGCCATTCCTCGGCGGGAACCGGCGCGAGCAACATCGCCTTCGTGCCTTCGGGCAAGGCCGCCAACGCGGCGACGATATCCGACGCGCCCATGCGTTGGAGGCGTTCGCCGGTTTCCGGATCGTGCGGCACGCCCGCCGCCGCCCACAGCACGCGCAGGTAATCGTGGATCTCGGTGGCGGTGGCCACCGTCGAGCGCGGATTGAGCCCGCCGCCGCGCTGCTCGATCGCGATGGCCGGGCTGAGGCCCTCGATCGAATCGACGTCCGGTTTTTCCAACTGGTCGAGAAACTGCCGCGCGTAAACCGATAGCGATTCGACGAAGCGCCGCTGGCCCTCGGCGTAGAGCGTGTGGAAGGCGAGCGAGGATTTTCCCGAACCGCTGGGGCCGGTGATGACCACGAGTTTGCCGCGCGGGACATCGACGTCGATGTTCCTCAGATTGTGTTGCCTCGCGCCGCGGATCCGGATCGTGTCCACCCGCCGAGAAAACCGCGTCGGGTCGGCGGATTCCAGCGTCAATTCCGGATGGAGCAGGAGTCAGCCGATTCGAACACACTCCGTACGAAAAAATGTCTCACCTGAGACATTTTTTCTGTAAGCGACTCACGATGAACGTATTGATTTTCGATCCGGATGCCGGATTGGTTCCATGTGACGGGTGTTTGGAGAGAAAGGTGCCTGCGGGAATTACCGCATTCGTGCCGTGATAGGTTGTTTTCGGCGCAGCCGTTATGTGTTTTTTATTTCCGAATGACTGCAAGAGGCGCATCGAAACACCGCGGCTTCCGCCTGTGCGGGCTGGCGGCGTTGTCGTGCATTTCACCGGCGTTTGCGGTGGAGACCGCGCCTTCGTTCCGCGACGAGGTTCTGCCCATCCTCTCCGGCCATTGTTTCGAATGCCATGGTTTCGATCCCGGCACGAGGTTTCCCAAGGACGAGCCGCTGCGCCTCGATGACTTCGCCTCCGCCACCGCCACCCGCGGCCATGGCAAGGCCATCGTTCCGGGGAAACCCGCCGAAAGTCTCGTCATCAAGCGCGCCCGCTCGCTCGATCCGGACCTCGTGATGCCGCCGCCGGAATCGCACAAGCCGCTCAGCGAAACCCAGATCAGAATCCTCGAACGCTGGATCGCCGCCGGTGCGAAATACGAACGCCACTGGGCCTTCGACGCCCCGCCCGATACCATCCCGGTGCCGGCAACGAAAAACCCTGCGTGGGCGAAAAATCCCATCGACTCCTTCGTCCTCGCGCGTTTGGAAAAAGAGCAACTCGGCCCATCACCACCCGCCTCCCCGGAACGCTGGCTGCGCCGTGTGACCTACGATCTAACAGGTCTGCCGCCCGCCGGCACTGAAATCGACGCCTTCCTCGCCGACACCTCGCCCCAGGCCCGCGAGCGCGTGGTGGAGCGGTTGCTTGCCTCGCCGCGTTTCGGCGAACACATGGCCACCCATTGGCTGGACGTGGCCCGTTACGCGGACTCATTCGGCTACCAGGCCGATATCGCGACCAACGCCTGGCCCTATCGCGACTGGGTGATCCGTGCGTTCAACGACAACCTGCCATTCGATCAATTCATCATTCATCAACTCGCCGGCGATTTGCTCCCGGATGCCACCCGCGAACAGAAACTCGCCACCGCCTTCAGCCGCATCCACCGCAAGACCAACGAAGGCGGATCGGTGCCCGAGGAGTTTCGCCAGGAAGGCATTTCCGACCGCGTGCACACCATCGGCACCGCGTTCATGGCGCTCACCATGGAGTGCGCCCGCTGCCACGACCACAAATACGATCCGATATCGATGAAGGACTACTACTCGATGGGAGCCTTCTTCAACAGCATCGATGAGTTCGGCATCATGGGTCACCAAACCGGAGTTCTGCCGCAGCCGACACTCCCGCTGCCGTCTCCGGAACAGGAAACGCAGCTCGCCACATTGGAAAAGGAGATCGCCGCACACGAGGCCAAACTCGTCACCGCAATCACCGCCGCCGAAGAAGCGTTCCAATCATGGCTGAGCTCGGAAAAATCCTTTCCCGATGCCGACCTCGCGGGGCGTTTCGATTTCGATGCCGAAACCGAGGGCGAGCGGCCCAAAGCCAATACCGGCCCGAACCAAATCGTCCCCGGAAAATCCGGCAACGGCGTGCTGGCCAATGGCGACGATGCCATCCGTCTGCCTGATTTCGGCATTCGCCACGCCGACCAGCCGATGTCGATCTCGCTCTGGCTCAAGCCCGCCGAAAATCACCCGCGCGCCGTGGTGTTTTCTAACAGTTCATCCGCCGATGTCCCGTATTCGGGCTACGAACTGCTGCTGGAAAACGGCCGTTTGTCATGGACGCTCGCCCGTGAGTTTCCCGGCAACGCAGCCTCCGTCGCCACCAAAACCACCATTCCCGTCGGCGAGTGGTCGCACGTCACCGTGACCAGCGACGGCTCCCGCGGCGCGGCGGGATTGAAGATATATCTCAACGGCCAAGCCGCCGAAACCACTACCGTAGCCGACAGCCTTACCCGCGATTACACCATTGGCCGCGGTTTGCTCTTCTCCGCCCGCTCGCGCGATCTCGGGCTGCGCGGCGGCATCATCGATGAAATCCGTGTGCACACCCGCGCCATCACGCCCGTCGAGGTTGCCGCGATCCACGCCGGGAAGACGGTCGGCGAGTTGGAAGCCAGTTCCGAACAACTCCGCGATTATTATATCTCAGCCATCGATCCCACGACCCGCGAATCATCGAATCAACTCTCCGCCGCCCGCGCCGCCTACCGCGGGGCGCAAAACAA
>DATISV010000465.1:0-4526 GCA_035468505.1 Luteolibacter sp.
GGGCACGGGTTTCTCCGTTTCGAATTCCACCAGACACGCCGGATCGTCCACCGGCAGGAATTTGTTCGCTCCGATCGCTTTCATCACCGTTAGAAAAGCCCGGAACGCGCCTCATGGCAACATGGGTTTCAGCCCGATCCACCGGCAGCCGAAGGCGATGATCCACGGCAGCGTGAACAGGCTCAGCGCGGTAGTGAAAACGACCACCTGCGCCGCCACCGCCGAGCGCCCGCCATAGAGCCGCGCCAGGATGATCGGCGTCACCGCTGCGGGCATCGCCGCCTGCACCACAAGCACCTGCTTCAGTTCGGTCGCCAACGGCAGGAACTTCGCGGCGGCCAGTATCGCCATCGGCGCAAGCAACAGCCGCACCAGCGCGGAGCCGAAGACGATTTTACCGGTGGGTTTCTCCGCCGCGAAAAGATCCGAGACGCTGCACCCGATCACCACCAGCGCCAGCGGCACCGCGCCCACGCCGATCATCGAGAGCGCCTTGCGCGGCGCGCCGGCCACGTGGTGGTCCAGCCCCATGGCCACCAGCGCGAGCCCGCACAACACGGCGATGAGCGGGCCATTGATCATGCGCTTCCATTGCATCCCGCTGCTCGCGCTCATCACCATCACTCCCACCGACCACATCGCGATCTCGCAGCCGATGTTGTGGACGAAAAGCACCGCCAGCGCGCCCGTGCTCCACAGGATTTCCACCACCGGCACCGCGGTGAAACCGAAGTTCTGATAGCCCGCCGTCAGCGCGAAGGTCCGCATGCCGTTGCCGCGCTCCAGACCGATCAGACGCCCGACCACGAAACCGATCAGCATGCCCGTGACCATCATCGCGAATCCCATCAGCACCGCGCTGAACACCACCGAGCCGCTGCGCAAAACATCGCTGCCGAGAATCTTGTCGAGCATGAACGCCGGCAACATCACCACATAGACCGCGCGCATGATGCCGTCGTCGTGCTCGCGCTTCAGCACGCCGGTCCGGCGCAGCACCACGCCGGACACCATCAACAGGTAAACCGGCAGCACCGAGGCCAGGACATCGACGACCGAGATCACCGTCGCAGACTTCCGCCCGCCCCCCTGCCCTGCAAGCGCATAATCGGCGGCGCTTCCTGCTCGCCAGCCGTCGCGACATCCCCCAGCTTGCGCCGGTGGAATTGAGACAACTCAGGAACTTCATCGCGGTGGCCGAGGCCGGCGGCATCAGCGCGGCCGCCCGGCGCATGGGCCTCACCCAGCCCGCCCTGAGCCGCCAGATCAAGGCGCTCGAAGACAGCCTCGGCGTCGTCCTGCTCGACCGCGGCGCGCGTTCCTTCGTCCTCACCCCCGCCGCGGAAACGCTGCTCGCCGACGCCCGCAAGATGCTCGATTTCTGCGACGGCATGACCGCCCGCGTCCGCGCCGCCGCCAGCGGCCTGACATTGCGCATCGGCTACTCGCCCTCGCTCGCCGGCGATTTCCTGCCGCTGGCCATCGAGCGCTTTTCGCAACTCCACTCCGGCGTGCGCGTGAGCCTGCACGATGCCACCTCGGTGGAAATGCAGCAGCTGCTCGTGGCTGGAAAACTCGACCTCATTGTCGGCGTCCCCTGCGGCTCGGCCGACGCCATCGAGTGGCGCACGCTGCGCGAATGCGGCTGGCGCGTCGCCCTCGCCGGCCGCCACCGGCTCGCCGGACGCAAGCTCCTAACCCCGGCCGATCTCGACGGCGAGAACCTCCTGCTCTACGACCGCCGCCAATACCCCGACTACTGGAGCCGCGTCAGCGCCTATTTCAAGGCCCACGGCATCAACGCCCGCATCGCCGGCGAGTCCGATGGCGTCACCAGCCTGCTCGCCGCCATCGAGGCCAATCTCGGCTGCGCCATCGTCGCCGAGAGCGGCCGCCTGATCCGCGATGGCGACCCGCGCCTGCTCACGCTGCCGATGGAGCCGCAGCCCGAGAAAATCGTCGTCGCCGCCGGCATCCACGCCCGCAATCCGCCGCCGGCGCACGTCCGCGCGTTCATCGAGGAAATGAAAATGCACAGCCGGGACACCTGAGCGGCCCGCATCTAACGAAATTGTCATCCCTTTCCGGCTTGAACCCGGCGGCGGCAACCGATACGCCATGCGAGGCACCCGGCGAATGCAGGGTGCAAATCGCATCATGAGTCTGCCCGAGAACGGATTTCGCGCACCGCTGCCTGAGGAACTCGCACCGCTGTTTCCCAGTTATCAGATATTGTCGCTCATCGCCACCGGCGGCATGGGCGCCGTTTATCACGCCATGCAAACCTCGCTGGAGCGCGAGGTCGCCATCAAGATCCTGCCCGTGGAGTTCGGCAACGATCCGGGATTCTGCGAGGCCTTCGCCGCCGAGGCCAAGGCGATGGCCAAGCTCAACCACCCGAACCTGATCGGCGTGTACGATTTCGGCGAGGTCGAGGGCATGCTCTTCATCGTGATGGAATACGTGCCCGGACAGTCCTTGCACGACGCCTGCAACGGTTCCGCAGTGGAACCCGGCGAGGTGATCCGGCTGATGACCGGCATCTCGCTCGGCCTCGCCCACGCCCACCAGCACGGCATCCTCCACCGCGACATCAAGCCGGCCAACATCCTGCTCGATTCCCATGTGCAGCCCAAGATCGGGGACTTCGGGCTTGCCCGTCCGGTGGATGCCCAGGTCGGCGACGGCGAGGCGATTTTCGGCACTCCCGGCTACACCGCGCCTGAGGTGCTCGAACCACCGCACACGATGGACCAGCGGGCGGACATTTTCTCGCTCGGCGTGCTCCTGCACGAGCTACTCACCGGCATGATACCCGGTGACGACCCGCGGACGCCCTCGGAAATCTCGCTGTGCGATCCGCGCTTCGACGCCGTGGTGCACAAGGCCACCCACCCCGATCCACAACAGCGCTACCACAGCGCGTCGGAAATCGCCGACGCACTCCACAAGATCGCCACCACCGCCGGACCCAGGGTCCTGCGCACCACGGCGGCGGCGGCGGCCACCTCCAGAAGAAGATCCTCGCCTCCCGCCCATTACATGCCGCCCGCCGAAAAATCGGGCATCGGCAAATTGCTGGTGATCGTGCTGCTGATCTCCGCCATCGTGGCGCTGATCGTTTACCGCGACAAGTTCCGCCCGAGCGCGGACCCGGCTCCCGCTCCGGTCGCGGAACATGAGCCCGAAACCGTGCAACCGGAAGTCGTGGCACCGGAACCCGAAACGCCCGCATCGGAACCCGAGACAGCCGCGATATCGCCGCCGCCGGTCGACCCGGAACCCGAAACGTCACTCCCGCCCGATCCCGTCGAACCCGACCCCGTGGCATCCGTCCCGGAAACGCCGGACGATGACCCCGAACCCGTAGCCGGTCCCGAGCCGAAGTTCGATGTGAAGGGCTTTCTCGCCCATGCCCGCTCCGTCATGCTCAAGCGCTGCGAACCGGAAATCGTCAAACGCAATGCAGCCCTCGAAAAGAACCTCGCCGATTTCCACCGCGACGGTTGGGAGCTGATGAAAGTGAATCTGGACGCGGTCTATCATGACGCCGGACGCAGGGAACTGGCCGCATTCGTCGAGCAATGCGAAAAAAACGGCCACCGTCTGGGAGAGGAAATGGAGAAACCCCTGAAGTTCAAGCAGTGGCTCGTCGAGTTATATGTGGAACACCAGCAAATGGAGGCACTCATCGACGAAGCGCTGAAGACCTCCCTCACCGAACACGAAAAAACCTATCTCCACGGCCTCAATCTGAGAGTGCAGCCACTCCGCGATGAAGACGACCCGGGCGCCGCCGACCTCATCCAGGCCGAAATCGACGCGGTCATCGAAGACACGGATTATTTCCCCCGCATGATGCTGGACGCCGTCAGGGCCCTGCACGCCGACCCCGCCAGCCCGCTGGATGCCGGCCCATGAAGGCAACGCGGGGCGTGGACTACACGGGTGCTCGCTGAAGGATTCACCGCTCCAATGCATATCTCCCTTCCGGCGGCACCGCGAGATCGCGATCGCCCGTCGCGGATTCCCTGCATATCCTTCCGCCCTCATTCCACTCTCATGAACTTCCGCTCCCGCCCCACGCTCGCTGCCACCATCGGTTTTCTCGCTCTTTTCCTGTCCGCAAGCGGCCCGCTGCCGGCCGCGGAACTGGCGACGGATTTCCCGAAACCCCCGATCCCGCTGGAACTCGCGCCGCGGATGGGACGTCCGTTCAACGACAACGCGGTGTTGCAACAACAAATGCCGATTCCGGTCTGGGGCTGGACGCTGCCGGGGGCGGAGGTCGCGGTTTCACTGGATCGGCAAAAGCGTTCCGCCAAAGCCGGCGCGGACGGCCGCTTCGAGGTGAAGTTCGACGCCATGCCCGCCGACAAATTGAAGTCGGTGGACGACGCGCCCGCCGGCCACACTCTAACAGTCATCACCCGCTCCGGCGGCAAGGAGGAGACGAAGACGCTCTCCAACATCCTGATCGGCGAAGTCTGGCTGTGCTCGGGGCAGTCGAACATGGCGGTGAAATA
>DATISV010000466.1:0-4207 GCA_035468505.1 Luteolibacter sp.
GCCATCGAAACCACCATCCGCAATCACCACGATGTCGCGCAAAACGTCGTGGTGAAACAAACGATCCTCGATAAATCACAGTCCATCGTGGCCACCACCGCATCCACCGTCGAGGTGCCTGCCGATGGCGAACATATCGCAAAACAACAACTCACCGTGAGCAAGCCCGCACGGTGGTCGCCGGAAACGCCGAACCTTTACACCGTGCGCACCGAACTGCGCGTCGGTGACCGCGTCACCGATGTGTATGACTCACCTCTCGGCATCCGCACACTCCGCTTCGATCGCGAGAAGGGTCTCTTCGTCAACGACCGGCCCGTCATCATGCAGGGCATGTGCAACCACCAGGATCTCGGTCCGCTCGGCACCGCCTTGTGGGACCGCGCGCTGGAGCGCCGCATGAAAATGCTCAAGGACATGGGAGTGAACGCGCTGCGCACCGCGCACTACCCACACTCGCCCGAGTTCATGCGCATGGCCGATGAAATGGGCTTCCTCGTCATCAACGAAACCTTCGACGAGTGGCGGCGCGGCTGGAACTTCGAGGACGGTCAACTCGTTTCCAGCCCGAACGACCGCGGCAAGGCGAAGAACGGCTACAATCGTTATTTCACGGAATGGGCTGAGCGCGACCTGATCGACCACCTCAAGCGCGACCGCAACCACCCCTGCGTCATCATGTGGAGCATCGCCAATGAAGTGCCGGAGGCCCAGAAATACGGCGAGCTGGAAACCGTGCAAAAACTCCGCGACATCGTCCGCAGGATCGATTCCACCCGCCCGGTCACCGCCGGCATCAACCACATTCGCACCGCCAACGAAACCGGCTTTCTCGATCACCTCGACATCGTCGGCTACAACGGCGGCGGCGGCTCGTGTTTCCTGTATGAGGAAGACCACAAGCGATTCCCGAACCGCATCATCTACGCCTCCGAGGTGCCCCACTCGCTGCAAACCCGCGGCGAATACCGCACGCACACGAACTACCGGGAAAAAGACCACCTGTTGCCGAACCTGACGGAAACCGAGGTCTTTCCCGAGACCGACGCCTGGTATGAATCGTCCTACGACAACGCCGCGGTCCGCATCAACGCGCGCGATTCATGGCATCTCACAAAAACGCTGCCCTTCGTGCTCGGCGAGTTCCGCTGGACCGGCTTCGACTATATCGGCGAGTCCGGCGGCTGGCCGCGCGTGCTCGGAAACTTCGGCGTGATCGACCTCGTTCACTTCCCCAAGGACACCTTCTATTTCTATCAGAGCCAGTGGACCGACCAGCCGATGATCCACATCCTCCCGCACTGGAACTGGCCGGGCAAGGAAGGCGTCGTGATACCGGTCCATGCCTACACCACCGGCGACGAGGCGGAGTTATATCTCAATGACAAGTCGCTCGGCGTGCGGAAATTCAGCGAAAAGAATCCCTATCACCTCGAATGGATGGTGCCCTACGCGCCCGGCGAACTGAAAGCCGTGGCCCGCAAGGCCGGCCGTGAAATCGCCACCACCGTCACCCGCACCGCCGGTGTGCCCGCCGGATTCGCCATCGAGGCGGATCAAACCGAACTCGATCCCCGCCGCCGCGATCTTTCCTATATCTCCGTGCGCGTCGAGGATGCCGAAGGAAACTTCGATCCCACCGCCGCGCGCTGGGTCACCTTCCGCGTCAAAGGCCCGGGCCGCATCGTCGGCATTCACAATGGCGATCCGATGAGCCATCACGATTTCCACGGCGACACCGTCCGGACCTTCAACGGCCTCGCCCGCGTCATCATCGCCGCCACTCCGGGAGCCGACGACGACATCAAGCCGAACGAAGACCGCAAGCCCGGCGAAATCGTCGTCACCGCCGGCATCCGCGGCTGGGAATCCAGGGAACTGCGCCTCACCCGCACGCATGAAGGCAACTCCGAGGCCGCCTTCGGTCCCGAGGAATCCGGCGTCCGCCCCACCGATGTCTATGACGAGGGTGTTCCGCCAGTCGATTGAGTCCGGCGTTCAGCGTCTGCGTCCGCGCGGGCGGCGACGGCCGGATCCCGGGGATGCTTTTGCCGCGGACACGATGCCCCTGCCACGCGTGTGGCGGTCGGCCAGCGCCTCGATGTGCCAGTCGTGCGCGTCCCAGCGCGGGATCGGCATCCGGATGATTTTCTCGATCTCGCGCAGGTATTCGAGTTCGTCCTCGGAGCAGAAGGAGACCGCGCGGCCCTCGGCGCCGGCGCGCGCGGTGCGGCCGATGCGGTGGACGTAGGCTTCCGGCTCGTTGGGCAGGTCGAAATTGATCACCAGCCCCACGTCCTTCACATCCACGCCGCGGGCGGCGACGTCGGTGGCCACGAGCACCGGCGTGAGACCTTGTTTGAAGCGGGCGAGCGCCTTGTCACGCTGCGCCTGCGACTTGTTGCCGTGAATCGCATCCGCCGGAAAGCCCGCCGCGCACAAGGTCTTCGCCAGCTTGTTTGCACCGTGCTTGGTGCGGCTGAAAACGATGGTGAGCTTCTGTGCCGCGGCATTGGACTGGGCGCGGAGCAGTTGCTCCAACAACGGCCGCTTGCCCTCACGGGCGAGGAAACAGACCTGCTGTTCGATCTTCTCGGCGGTGGTCGTTTCGGGAGTGATGCTCACGTGCGCAGGATCGCGCAGGATGGTGCCTGCCAGATCGACAATGCTCGGCGCGAGCGTGGCGGAGAAAAACAACGACTGTCGCTTTGCAGGCAGCATCGAAACGATGCGTTTCACATCGCGCAAAAATCCCATGTCGAGCATCCGGTCCACCTCGTCGAGCACGAAGAACTCGACTTGCGAGAGATCGATGTGGCGTTGGTCGATCAGATCGAGCAGGCGGCCGGGAGTGGCCACCAGCACGTCCACGCCGCGGCGCATCGCATTGACCTGCGGCACCTGGCCGACGCCGCCATAGACGAGCGTCTGGCTGAATCGGACATACTTGCCATAAGTCGTGAAACTCTTGCCGACCTGCGCCGCCAGCTCGCGGGTGGGGGCCAGCACCAGCGAGCGGCAGCCTTTCGGGCGCACCTGGCGCGGGTTTTCGTGCAGCGCGTGGAGGATCGGCAGCGCGAAGCCGGCGGTCTTGCCGGTGCCGGTCTGCGCGCATCCTAACAGGTCGCGGCCTTGCAGCAGCAGCGGAATCGCCTGTGCCTGGATCGGCGAGGGCGTGGTGTATTCAAGTTCGCGCAATGCGCGGTGGAGGGGCGCGGCCAGCGGCAACGCCTCGAATGCGGTCGGGGTCATGTCTTTCTTAATGCCCGCACCTGCCGGGAATCGGCGGCGGGCGGTGTCGATGAGCGATTTATCGGATGAACCTCAGACAATCTCTCATCGATGAAGACCGGACAAGGGCGGGAACGGATCGCGTTCCCATGGCGGTGACAAGCACCGCGCGGCGGACTGATAGCCGGATTCGGATGCTTGGCAAGGGTTTAATCGAGCGGGTCTTCGCACGCTTCACACATCCGCCGGGGATCTTCATCGATTGGAAAATCCCACAATCGGAAATTTTATGGATAAATCCTCTGTCCGGCGGCGTTGATTCCAATGACGCGTCGATGCGTCCATTCCAAGCGGCCTGGCCGATACGTCTTCCGGTTTTTTTTTGGGTTTCCGGGAGGCGTTCAGTCAGGCCGCCATTTTTCGAGTAGAATGGAGTGGCGGCTTCAAGCCGCCATGGATCGCATACGCGGCTTTCAGCCGCAAACGGCGTTGGAAAACGCCCGCTGCGAATCATGGCCGCCAGCATGCAGCCACTCCGCACACTTTGCCCTTTGCCCGCAGGGTGGAAGTTTCATAGAAGCGCCTTCATGAGAAGGCCCCTTCTGGCGCTCTGCTGCGCCATGCTCCCCCTGCACGCGGACACCGATACTTTCCGCGAACGCTTCGCCGATCCCGCCACCCGCTCGCAGGCTCTCGCCGAATTGATACCCGGCACGCGCGATTTCTATTTCCACACCGCGCTCGATCATCAGCTCGCCGGGCGCTTGGAGGCGTTCGAGAAAACACTCGTGGAATGGAAAGCGGCTGCGGACAAACCGGAGTCCCGTGTTTCCTTGGCCGGCATGCCCGTGTTGGAAAACCGCCGGTTGCTCATCGACTATCAGAACAATCCCGCCGCCTCGCTGGAGGAGCTGAGGCGGCGGCTTGGCTTGGATTTCGATCACGAGCGCCCGGACGCCGCCGCGGCCGACGAGAG
>DATISV010000467.1:0-3598 GCA_035468505.1 Luteolibacter sp.
TGCGGCGGCGTGCCCGGCGGCAACGTGCTCGTCATCCGCATCCAGCCCGACGAAGGAATCTCGCTGCGCATGGTTTCCAAAATCCCCGGCAACAGCCTGCGGCTCGAACCGGTGAAAATGGATTTCCACTACGCCACCAGCTTCGGCAAATCCTCGCCCGAGGCCTACGAGCGGCTTCTGTTGGATGCCATCTCCGGCGACGCCACTCTCTTTGCCCGCCGCGACGAGGTCGAGGAGGCGTGGAAGTTCATCGACCACATCGAACGCGCCTGGCACGAGTCCGAAACCCCGCCGCCGATGGCCGAATACACCGCCGGATCGTGGGGGCCTCCCGAAGCGGACGACTTGCTTGCACAGGACGGCAAACAATGGCGGCGGCTGTGAGCGTTTTCCGGAAGAATGCGGGTGGCGCGGCCGTCAGCGCGTGAGCCGGTTCTGGCGGGCGATGAAGAAGATGGAAATGGCAAGGCAGCCGATTGCCATCAGCAGCAGGATGATACCGCAGTAGCGCTGGGTGTCGATGTAGCCCTGGGGTTCGCGGAAGGTGGTGGCCGCGGTGGGCGGCTCGGCGAGGAACGGGATCGGTTTCTCGAGCGCGTGGAAAACGACGCGAACGTTCCTGTTGCGGTAGTCGTTGCGGAAGGTCTCCGCCTCGCGGATGAGCAGGTCCACGCGCTCGTTGACGAAGAACTCGGAGGCCGGGCGCGCGTCGGGATCGTCTTCCGGCCACACGATCATGCCCTCGACCTCGCTGCGGGTGCCGGTGATGGCGAGGCGGCGGATGCGGGCGACCAGATCGGCGGCTTCCTTCTTGTCAGGCGCGCCGGCGGCGAGCAGTCGGCGCAATCCCTCCTTGGCGAGTTCGAACTTCTCGGCGTCGCGCTTGTCCATCGGCGGTTTGATGTGGCGCGCGCGGTCGATGCGGCGCTGGAGCCGGACGCGCTCGACTTCGAACGGGTTTCTAACACCCTGTGAGACGATCATCCCTTCGTAGGCGTAGCGCAGCGGCATGATCACGGCGGGCACCGGGATGCCGCCCTTCTCGCGGATCTCGCGCGCGTTTTCGAACAGGCCGTGGTTCATTTCCTTGTAAGGCACCAGCGCTCCGGCCAGCAGCATCTGCGGCACCAGCAGCAGCGGCACCGAGGTGAGCGCGGCGCGCTCGGTCTTGACGATCGAGGAAACCACCAGCGCCATCGCGGTGCCGGTCCAGGCGGTGAGCGTCATCCAGATCCAGTGGTAGAGGAGCACTCCCTCGATTTCGAGGAAGTGGTTGCCCACGATCAGATAGATGAGGCACTGCACGGCAGCGACGAGCGCGAGCGCGGTGAACTTGGCTGTTAGATAGGAGGTGGCTCCCGGCTGGCAGTTGCGTTCGCGGCGCAGCATCGGGCGGTCGCGCAGCACCTCGGTGGCGGAGTTGGTGAGGCCGAGGAACATCGCCACGGTCGCGCTCAGGAACAGATAGGCGGGGATGTGCAGCGCGGTGGAAAACTGATAGGAACCCTGCGGCGAGGAACGCAGCGTGATGGAAACGAGCGCGGCCAGCACCGGGGCTTCGAGAAAGGTGCTGTAGAGCGTGCCGCGGTTGCGCAGCTTGGAGAGCAGCGAGCGCAGGAACTGGGTGGCGAACACCGCGACCATGGCATGCAGCCGCCGCGCGGGGCGGGGGGGCAGCGGCATCAATCCGCCATTGCCGGTGTCGCCCAGCCGCGTGGCCGCGCTGCGCCCGGTCTGCAGGGCGCGCATCAGGTCCGCGCTTTCGAAGCGCTCCTGCCAGAACGACGACGGGAAACGCCGCGCCGCGCCGCCACCGCCGGGGCCGATCGCGCTGAGCGGGGTTTCCAGCACATCGAACACGAAATCCGCGCCGAGCGCCGCCTGCCCGCCCACCGCGGGGTGGACGATCCCGAGTTCGATACAGGCTTCGCGGAAATAGCCCACCAGTCCCGTGGGCGTGCCGAAGTAGGCCAGCCGGCCGCCGCTATCGAGCAGCAGCACCTTGTCGAACAGGCGCAGCACGGGCGCGCCGGGCCGGTGCAGCGAGGCGATCACGATTTTCTCCCTGGCCAGCGAGCGCAGGGTTTCTGCCACGTGCTCCGAGTCCTTCGAGGAAAGGCCCGAGATCGGTTCGTCGAAAAGAAACACCTCGGCACGGCTGCCGAGGTCGAGCCCCAGGTTCAGTCGGCTGCGCTCGCCGCCGGAGAGTGTCTTGTCGCCGGGCGCGCCGACCTTGCGGCGGGCGATCGACTGGAGTCCGAGTTCGGCGAGCATGCTGTCCACGCGGCGTTCGTGCTCGGCAAGCGAGAGCGCGGGGCGGCGGATGGTGACGGCGTGGCGCAGGTGTTCGCGCACCGTGAGCTGTGGGTTGAGCGCCTCCTCCTGCGGCATGTAGGCGATGAACGGGACGAGGTGCTCGCGGCGGTCGTAGAGCGAGATGCCGTTGAGCCGCACCGCGCCGCGGGTAGGCTGGCGCTGGCCGGACAGCGTGGCCAGCAGCGTGCTCTTGCCGCTGCCGCTGGGTCCGATGATGCAGAGCATCTCGCCGCGTTTCACCTCGAAGTTCACATGGTCGAGCGCCCGTGCGCCGGGACCGAATTCGTGCACCACATCGTCCACGCGCAGCGATTCGATGAGCGTGCGTTCCTCGTCGATGAAGCCCTCGCTGAAACGGCAGCGCACCGCCTGGCTGCCGGAGAGGCGGATCAAAGAGCCGTCGCGCAACGGCGCGGTGCCGCGCACCGGCGAGCCGTCCACCTGGATCGGGCCGTGGCTTTCGCGCACTTCGAGCAGACCCACGGCCTTTTGCGCCTCGTAGCGGATGAAGAGCACCGTCTTGGGCGAAAGTTTCGGACCTAACAAAAGATCGCCGCTGCCCAATTCCGCGGCGACGTTGGAGACGAGGTATTCCTGGCGGTCGCCCGCGAGCCGGAACCGCCGCGCCGACTGGGTGGCCTTGCGCCGGAGGTGGTCGATGGTCAGGCTGATGCCGGACGGATCGCTGAGGCGCTCGTGGTTGAGGCAGGTGACGCGGTCGCCGCGTTTGAGCGGTCCGCGGCCGCCGGCATTGAGTTTGGTGTCTTGCAGCGCCTCCACTTCCGCATCGAGGCCGAACCTCACCTTCAACACGCTGTGGCGGCCGCGCGTGCGCTCGGCGACGAGTCCGCTCTCGCCAGGCTCCAGGTAAATCACCGGAGCGTTGCCGGTGCGTTTCACATCCAGGAAAAACGTCAGGTCGTCCAATCCCAGTGACCACCCGGGGACCACCAGTGGCTGGCGCTCGCGCATGCGGAGGAACGAGCCGGGCTCCACCGATCGCCCGCGGATCCACAGCGGCGAGGCACCGGTATTGCGCACCAGCATCAGGTCGCCGGCCCGGTAAACGCGGAACTCATGTTCCGCCGCCGCGGGTGGCAGGATCACGTCCGCTCCGTCGCGCCCGAAAATCAGCCGCTCGAATGGAAGATCCGGCTCCTCCACTCGCGCGTCGCCGCGCATTTCACGCAGGATCGCACTGCCGAATTCCGGCCGGCCGAGACGCCGCATGAAGACCTCGAAGCTCGCCCGGTTTCTCTCCGAGCGTCCGGCCGCGTCCACC